>NZ_JACSOF010000024.1:0-54027 GCF_014349205.1 Photobacterium sp. BZF1 | reverse complement strand
GTATACAAAATTAGAGCTCACTTTCTAAATCATTCATTTACTATAAATCAGGTATATAAATAGATATAGAAAAGAATCTAGTCATTATAGAGGGAAAGGTTATGTCAGGCTTTTATGAGCTTTCAGCGAATAAAATCAACGGCGAAATTGTTGATATGGGTGAGTTCGAAGGGAAGGTAGTGTTGGTTGTTAATACCGCAAGTGAATGTGGTTTTACGCCACAGTACAAAGGGCTACAAACTCTGTTTGATAAGTACCAAGAGAAGGGATTGGTGATCCTTGGTTTCCCGTGTAATCAGTTTGGTGGACAGGAACCTGGTGAAAACAACGAAATTGAGCAAGTCTGTCAGCTTAACTACGGGGTAAATTTCCCTATGTTTGAAAAAGTTGATGTCAATGGGCCTGATAGCCATGAAGTCTTCAAATACCTGACCAGTGCGCTCCCTGGATTAATGGGTAAGAAGATCAAATGGAATTTTACCAAGTTTCTGATTGGCCGTGATGGAAAACCGATGAAGCGTTTTGCACCAACCAAAACCCCTGAGGCGATCGAGAAAGATATTGTTCGCGCGCTTGATCGCTAAGCCTTCAGCAAAGCTAGCCCAAAGTCTGTGTGGGCTAGCATGTTCGATTTTTGACGGCCTAATCTTGAGGTTCTTGATATAGGGTGTAATAAATATCTAGGCTCTTTGGCTGTCTAAATTGGACGAGTTGCTCTACCGTTAACTGCTTTGCTTTATTGTGGTAATCCCCATATATATCGATTAACTCTTCAATGGCTTTGTAACGACCACTTTTCTTTTTCTGCTCGGTCAGGTAATGCTTGAAAAACTCTAACTGAACAGAAGAGTCGTTGAAACTTCCCAATGTATCTTGCAGTGTTTTGAGTCGGTCAACTTGTTGCTTGGTATCGCGTGAAGCGAGTATTGGCGCAAAGTACTCAAGGAGATAGCGGAATTTCTTAAAGTCTATTCGAAGTTGATGAATGATGGCGTCATCGCTGTTGGTATCAATGTTGTGGCATTGGCTTTCTATCTGCTTAAATTGATGCCATAACATACTGTGGGCTGTGGCTTTGCAGCCTAACTTGCCCTCTGTGGTCGGATTATCCCGCATACTATCAAGCTGGGTTAGCACTTGTTTGCAAGCCGATTTATATTCACCAGATTTTAGCCACCCTTTGAGTGTCTTCAGAGATTTCCTCCGTTGTGACTGAATATCATCGAAGAAGCGGATCAGGCCTTTGTGGTGCTGATGTTCAAGCAAAGAAAAATATTGTTCCATATTGATGAGGAACACATCGAGATCACGCATCAGGTTGGTGTGCTGCATGAGTTGTCTGAGTGTGTCTTTTAGGATGTCTTTTTCTTTACTGCGAAATAGCGGTTTCAGCAGGCTGATCAACGCACGACTTCTTCTCAGGGCAACACGATATTGATGAATAAACTCTTCATGATCATCGCGGATAATGCCTAGCTCGTGTTTTCTAGCGTGGTCAAACTCGTTAATAAGGAAATGGTAGGTAGGGAGGTAAATTTCTACATCCGGTTTCAGCTGAACGGCTGGTTTTTTTCGTTTTGGTAGCTTGAGCTGATCCCGCTTAGTCACTGACATACTGCAATTGCCTCCTTCATACCTCCTCAATTAACTTTAGTGGGTAAATTGTCATTTTGGCGATGAGAAAGTGAAAATCTCACTGATCAATAACAAGAAAATGATTTTTGTGATAGCTCACTCAATAGTTGCTCTAAGTGTATGTATCAAATTGGCAATATGGGTTTACGTTGGGTGTTTACATTTTTGCAACATGGTTTGCAGCACGAATTTCTCATCCAGGCAGAGAACTGCTAATTCTTTAAATAAGGTCAAATGACTGCATTTTTTAGTGGCTGAAAAGGATGATGAAGATGATTGAGAACCCATTAGGGACGGACGGCTTTGAGTTTGTGGAATACACGGCACCGACACCAGAAGGGATTGCAAACCTAAAACAGCTTTTCCATGACATGGGGTTTGCTGAGGTCGCCAAGCACAAGCACAAATCAGTTTGGTTATACCGTCAAGGTGACGTCAATTTTATCGTCAATGGTGAGCTGCATTCTCAGGCTTCTGGCTTTGCTGGTGTGCATGGTGCAAGCGTTAACGCTATGGCTTTTCGGGTAGCGGATTCTGCAAAGGCATTGGCTTATGCTGTTGAAAAAGGCGCGACGGCTTGCCCTGCACAAGCTGGCCCAATGGAGCTCAATATCCCTGCTATCTACGGAATTGGTGAGTCGCTGATTTACCTCGTAGATCGCTATGGCAGCAACAATATCTATGATATCGACTTTGATTTTTACCCCGATTATCAAGAACGGATGAAAACGCTAGATGCTGGTTTGAACGTTATTGACCACCTCACTCACAACGTGAAGCAGGGCAACATGGATTTATGGGCCAGCTTTTACGAGCGTATTGCCAATTTCAGGGAAATCAGGCATTTCGACATCAAGGGCAAAATGACAGGTTTGCTATCACGGGCGATGACCGCACCTTGCGGCAAGATCCGGATCCCGATCAACGAATCCAGCGACGATAAATCGCAAATTGCTGAATACCTCGATCAATACAACGGTGAGGGGATCCAGCATATCGCCATGAGCACCGATGACATTTTTGCCACGGTATCGAAACTGAAGTCAGGTGGATTGATCTTCATGAATACGCCAGACACCTATTACGAAGGGATCAACAAGCGTGTCCCTGGCCATCACGAAGATGTCGCCAAGCTCCATGATCTGAAGATCCTGATCGACGGCGATGAGACAGGCATCTTGCTGCAGATCTTTACCGATACCGTTATCGGCCCAGTCTTTTTTGAGATCATCCAACGTAAAGGTAATGAAGGGTTCGGTGAAGGTAACTTCCAGGCGCTATTCGAGTCTATCGAGCTCGATCAGATCCGAAGGGGCGTGCTCAAAGCGGAATCTGATTCCTAATTCATGTTTTAAATCCACACTATCCAGTTTGGCCGGTTTGTCCGGCCTTTTTTGTTTTTGTATATGTGAAGTGTTGATTATCAAGCAGCGGGGTTAACGTGTTGTGGACGCAAAAGATGTGAGTTGCAGCACGTTATATAGACTGAATATACGAAAAGAATTCACCATGTATTAAACGTGTATTACTATATACATGTTTAATACAGGTTGGGATTGGTTATGGCAAACTACAGCAAGATTGCTGATCAGCTTATTAAGGTGATTGGTGAAGACAACATCGAGTCGATTGCCCATTGTGCAACACGACTACGGATCATCGTTAAGAATAAAGATCTTATCGATGACAAGAAAATTTCTGATATTGATTTGGTGAAGGGGCAGTTCTTCACATCGGGTCAGTATCAGGTCATCTTCGGTACGGGGATCGTTAATAAGGTTTACGATCAACTGGCCGAGAAAGGCTTTGCCGCCAAAACGGCTAGCGAAGTGAAGCAGGAAGCTATTCAACGTGAGCCTGCACACAAGCGTGCCATGCGCTTTTTCTCAGACGTTTTTGTGCCGCTGCTACCTGCGATTATCGCGACTGGTGTCGGTCTTGGTTTGAAGTCGGTTCTACTTAACCCTGCCATTTTGGCAATGATGGGCCTAACGCCAGAAAGCGTTCCTCAGCCGTTGACCGCATTTTTGGCCGCTGTAACAGAAACCGCCTTTGTGTTCTTGCCGGCCTTGGTTTGCTGGTCTGCCTACCGAGTGGCTGGTGGTTCACCTTCTTTGGGTATTTTGCTGGGTTTGATGCTGATTTCTCCGGCTTTCCCTAATGCATGGGACGTAGCGCTCAACCCAGATGTTAATGCCATCATGCTATTTGATGTGATTGCGTGGCAAGGCTATCAAGGCTCTGTTCTGCCATCGCTGGTTGTTGGTTTGATGGGCGCCAAAATCGAGAAGCGCTTGAATAAGGTAGTACCGGATGTATTACAGCTAATTCTGGTTCCTATCTTGTCAGTATCTATTACTTTGTTCTTGGCATTGAGCGTGCTTGGTCCTGCACTTCAGGTCGTAGAGCAGGGCATTGGCTTTGTTCTGGTTGGTCTTGCTGATATTCCATTTGGTATCGGTGGCTTTATCTATGGCCTGTTCCTGCAAGCGATTGTAGTTACCGGTATGCACCACATCATTACCATGTTTGAAGTCATGCTGGTTAGCCAGACCGGAATGAACCCAATTATCGCGCTGGGTATGCCTTCGATGGCCGCACAAGGTGCAGCAGCTCTCGCTCTGGCTTACCGTTCGCGTAACAAAAAGATCCGCGCGGCGGGTATTCCAGCGGGTGCCACGGTTTATCTGGGTATTACAGAGCCGGCTATTTTCGGTATGAACCTACGGTTTGGTATTCGCCCATTTGTAGTGGCGTCGATTGTCGGTGGTTTCGGTGGTATGGCTGCGGCGCTTCTGGAATTGGCGGCACAGGGTAACGGCATCAGTATGCTGCCTGGTATTCTGTTCTACACCTACGACATGCACCAGTTTGTCTCCTATGCAGCGTTGATGCTTGTTACCTCTATTGTGGCCTTTATTGCAGTCTGCCTATGGGGGATTCCGAAGAAGATGATCGAAGACTACCCGGCTGATGTTGAAAGTACATCATCTAGCAACGAGGCCGCTGCAAAAAAGTCAGTAACAGAAAGTAATGTGGAAACAGCGTAATGATTGATAAGTCGAATCGATTCCGAGCGCTAGGGACGGCTAAACCGGGAGAACTAGAAAACCTACGCCAGCAGATGCTGGCGCAGGATACGGATTACCTTCCTGCTTACCACATTGCACCGAAAACAGGTCACTTGAATGACCCTAACGGGATGGTGTTTGACGGTGAGAAATACCACTTGTTTTATCAGTGGTTTCCGTTTGGTCCGTTCCATGGTATGAAGCATTGGAAATACCTGATCACCAAAGATTTCATCCATTTTGAAGAAGGTGATGTCCTTGCGCCGGAAAACGAGTTTGAAACCCATGGTATCTATTCGGGCGGCGCAATCTGCATCGACGGTTTCATCTACTGCTTCTATAGCGGCAACGTGATGAATGAGGATGGTGAGACATTCTCCCAGAACCAGAATATCGCCAAGTATTCCACTGACGGTAAGCTACTTGATAGATGGAATATTGTGTCGCAAGCCCCTGCTGGCTATACCGGTAACTTCCGTGACCCGAGTCCATTCATCAATGATGACGGCGAACTGATGTTCGTCGTGGGTGCCCAGCGTGAAGACGAATCCGGTGCAACGCTACTGTATAAGATGGCATCACTGACCGAGGCGGAATTGGTCGGCGAGGTTAGCTACGGTGGGAAGTCGGATCTTGCGCAGCAGGCAGATGTGTACATGCATGAATGCCCGGATATCAGCCATTCCAATGGCAAAGACTTGTTCATCCTCTCGCCAATGGGCTTGAAACCACAGGCAGAGCGCTACAACAATATCTTCAGTACCCAGTTGATGATCGGCCAATACCAGAAAGGTGAAATGCACGCCGAGCAGGTGATTGAACTCGACAAAGGGTTTGATTTCTATGCGCCACAAACGTTTACCGATAGTGAGCGAAATATTATGCTGGCTTGGTGCGGTAATGGCTCATTGAGCATCCCGACGGAATTATTGGGTTGGAAATTCATGCTTTCCATGCCGCGTGAATTGCTGATGGAAGGCAATAAGCTGATGCAGCGTCCACTGGTGGAGTTTGATCAACTCAAGCAACCTTTGGTGACATTGGAACAGCCTGGTCGCTATGACATTGACGGTAATCTCAGCCAATCGCACATTGTTGTCGATGGTATTGCTGACCAAGCATTCAGCCTGACCTTGTTTGAGGATGCCGAACATAAACTGGTGCTGACCTACCAAGATGGAAGCCTATTGCTTGACCGTAGCCAGACCATTGAAACCGATGATATGAAGCGTTTTGGCTCAGAGCGGACAGTGAAGATGGAAAGCTTGCAGCAGCTGGAAATCTTTATCGATAACTCAGTGATTGAGATTTTCATCAATGGTGGTGAAGAGGTGATGACATCCCGATTCTTTATCCCGAACCGGAGCCACAACATGGCGTTTGCGGGTGCTGCTGCAGTGAAAATCTCTGAAATGTCAGCGATTTCTTTGTACTAAGGTTTCCCCCGAGCCTTTGTACCCTAATAAAACGTTACTCGTGTTGGGGGTAACGTTTTGGGCGCCCCTTCCATCTTTCGGGGCGCCTTTTCTTTATCTATTACTTTTCTTTATCTACTAATTGGCTTGTTTATTTGTCACCGATACTATTCGTTATAAGCAACAAGCTCGAAATCGTATTCGCTGGTTTTGAAATAAACCTTTGAAAGCTCGAAGATTTGACCGTCCTTGAGATATGAGAGCGACTCATTAATCAAGATAGGCGTTAAAGGATCAATGTCAAAATAGCCTTGAATACGTTTTTCCGGCAAGGCGGGTTTGAGCTTCTGGGTGATCTGGCCAATGCTGTAGCCTTTGGCTTCTAGGTAAGCGAACTTGGAGCCTGCCATATCTTGCTCGGTCATTTCTGGGAGATAGCTGACCGGGATATAAAAGGTTTCGAAAGACGCGACACGGTTGTCCAATAGGCGCTGACGGGAGCAGCAGTAGACTGGGCTGTTTTCTGCGACCTGTAGCTTTTGAGCGACTGCAGCAGGCGCATCAATAACGGCGAAATCAATCACTTTATTACTGACTTTCTGGCCGCCTAACTGGCTTTCTTCTGTTAACCCCACCACATTGACAAAGCTATGTTTGAGTTTCTGCTGGGCAATAAAAGTCCCTTTACCTTTTTCGCTGTATGTCAGCCCTTCTTCATTCAGGAGCTGAATCGCTTTTCGGACAGTTACGCGGCTGACATTGAAATCTTCCACCAGTTGCTTTTCTGAAGGCAATATCGAACCCGGCTTGAAGTTACCGCGTTCAATTTCTTGTTTAATAAAATCTGCAATTTGCACATAGAGTGGCAGTGATTGTTTCTGCGCAATGTAATTCGTCATCATCCCTCCTGGTGAATCTCCAAATTATACCTGACTGATGCAGGGATATCAGCCAACGGAACTACCACTTTTGGGGAGGTAAATCCGCCGTGTTTTATGTTTATAAGCAAGTGGTTAGATATGGTTTTTGGCTGGTTTCAACTGAAAGTGAGTTACAAAACGTAACACTGGAACGCCTGACAAGTCGAAGCGGGCTAGTATTGGCTGCGTGAATGTGATCTACATCACCATCAAGATCGACTTAATAGAGCTAAATTGCTCTTCGTGTGATCGTGATCACCAAGTGATTAACAAGTGTCCCGAGCAGTTCTGTGATGTTGATCATTTATTTTTTATTGACAAATAGGTTTGGACTTATTTGTAGCAAAGTTTCATTACAGTTTTGCAATAAAGATCACGAAGAAAAAGGTTGGAAGGGGGATTTTAGGGGTGTGGCTCACAAAAAACCCGTCATCAGATCGGTTTAAAAATTCTGTGTTAGATTAATTGGGTACTAAGCAATTGGACGGTTTTGGCGAACCGTACCTAACACAAAATCTATAACTGAACATCAGACGGGGAATCGATATGATATCACCAGATGCAAAGATCAAGATACAAAATTTTGGTCGTTTCTTATCTAACATGGTGATGCCTAACATTGGCGCATTCATCGCGTGGGGCTTCATCACAGCACTTTTCATTCCAACGGGTTGGTTCCCGAATGAAGAACTAGCTAAGTTGGTTGGTCCAATGATTACTTACTTGCTGCCGCTACTCATCGGTTATACCGGTGGTAAATTGGTAGGTGGTGATCGCGGTGCCGTAGTCGGTGCCATTACAACCATCGGTGTGATTGTCGGTACCGATATCCCGATGTTCATGGGTGCCATGATGGTGGGACCTCTGGGTGGCTGGGCAATCAAGCGTTTCGACCGCTGGGTTGATGGCAAAGTGAAGAGCGGTTTCGAGATGTTGGTTAACAACTTCTCTGCCGGTATCGTTGGTATGCTATGTGCCATCCTTGCCTTCTACATGATTGGTCCTTTCGTGAAGGTATTGTCATCAGCCTTGGCTGGTGGGGTAAACATGCTGGTGAGCGCAGGCCTGCTTCCTCTGACGTCAATTTTTGTCGAGCCAGCGAAGATCCTGTTCCTCAACAATGCAATTAACCACGGTATCTTCTCTCCTCTGGGTATCCAGCAGGCAAACGAGATGGGTCAGTCAATCTTCTTCCTGATTGAAGCTAACCCAGGTCCTGGCCTAGGCATCCTACTGGCTTACATGGTGTTTGGTCGCGGTACGGCTAAACAAACTGCTGGCGGTGCATCTATCATCCACTTCTTCGGTGGTATCCATGAGATTTACTTCCCGTACATCTTGATGAACCCACGTCTAATCCTTGCGGTTATCGCAGGTGGTATGGCGGGTGTGTTCACCCTAACAGTATTCGATGCAGGCATTGTGTCTCCAGCATCACCGGGTTCAATCTTCGCAATCTTGCTAATGACACCTAAAGCATCATTTGTCGGGGTAATCCTTTCAGTTATCGCAGCAACGTCCGTGTCTTTCTGTGTCGCTGCACTACTGATGAAAACGCAGAAAGTGACAGATGAAGAAGGCGACGACCTTGCAGAAGCAACGAGTAAGATGAAAGGCATGAAAGCTTCTTCAAAAGGGTCTAAAGGTTCTCCAGCAACTGTACTTGCTCAATCTGAATTCAATCTAGCCAATGTGCGCAACATCATCGTCGCTTGTGATGCCGGTATGGGCTCCAGTGCGATGGGTGCCAGCCTACTTCGTAAGAAAGTTCAGGAAGCTGGCCTAAATATTAGTGTGACCAACTGTGCTATCAATAGCTTGCCGCAAGAGGTGGATATCGTGATTACTCATAAAGATTTGACTGACCGTGCTCGTAAGCATGCAGCTAATGCCCAGCACCTTTCGCTAACTAACTTCCTTGATAGCCAGGTGTACAACGACCTAGTAACCAGCATTGTGGCAGCGGGCAGCCCAGAAGCCGCCAATGATGGTGAAATGGTAAAAGTTTCTCCTATTGCTGCCAACGATGACAGCTTTGAAGAGCAACCAGCGCAGGTATTCCAGATTCAAGCGGAGAATATCCACCTTGGCCTGAAGGCGAACAGTAAAGAAGAAGCAATCCGTTACGCTGGTGAGCAACTGGTTAAGCTTGGCTACGCACAAGATGAATATGTTGATGCCATGTTCGAGCGTGAAAAATTGGTACCGACTTACCTTGGCGAGTCAATCGCCGTACCTCACGGTACAGTGGAAGCTAAAGACAAGGTTATGAAAACCGGCATCATTATCTGCCAATACCAAGACGGTGTGCAGTTTACTGAAGACGAGGACGATGTAGCGAAACTGGTAATCGGTATCGCAGCCAAAAATGATGAACACATTCAGGTAATTACTACCATCACCAATGCACTTGATGATCCAGAGGCGATTGAGCGCTTGACCACGACCAGTGATGTCAACGAAGTGCTAGAAATTCTAGCCGGCGAGAAAGCCGCTTAATCACCCCAATCATTGAGTTAAATCGAGGCCGGTGTTCCCCCTCCGGCCTCACCCCTCTAGCGCGTTAATAGAGAACATTTTTTAGGTAGGAATTATTATGAAAGCAGTACATTTTGGTGCAGGTAACATCGGTCGTGGTTTTATTGGTAAATTGCTAGCAGACGCTAACGTAGCCGTTACGTTTGCAGATGTTGATGAGCCGTTGGTTGACCAACTAAGCCATGACCAGTCATACAAGGTAAAAGTGGTTGGTAGCGAGTGTAAAATCGATACGGTTACCCACGTAACAGCCGTTAACTCAGCAAGCCAGGACGTAATTGATCAGATTATCCACACTGACATGGTGACTACCGCTGTTGGTCCTAACGTATTGGATATCATTGCAAAAACCATTGCGACTGGCATAACACACCGTTTCGAAGCGGGTAATAGCAACCCACTTAATATCATTGCTTGTGAAAACATGGTGCGTGGTACGACCCACCTGAAAGAAGAAGTCTACAAACACCTGAACAGCATTTACCACAGCCAAGCTGATGAGTTGGTCGGCTTTGTTGATTCAGCTGTTGACCGTATCGTACCTCCTTCAGAGGCGGCCAATGATGACCCATTGGAAGTAACGGTAGAAAGCTTCAGTGAGTGGATTGTTGACAAACAGCAGTTCAAAGGTGATATCCCTGCCATCGAAGGCATGGAAACCACTGATAACCTGATGGCTTTTGTTGAACGTAAGCTATTTACCTTGAATACAGGCCATATCGTTACCGCTTACCTTGGTTCCCTTAAAGGTCACGAGACAGTTCGCGATGCGATTGAAGACCAAGAGATCTATGACCAAGTTAAAGCTGCCATGCAGGAGAGTGGTGAGGTGCTGATCCGTCGTTATGGTTTTGACCGTGATATGCACAATGCCTACATCGATAAGATCCTGAGCCGTTTTGCCAACCCATACCTGCGTGATGAAATCGACCGTGTTGGCCGTCAACCAATCCGTAAGTTGGGTGCCAATGACCGCCTAATCAAACCGCTGTTAGGCACGATGGAGTACGGTGTCGAAAACGGTATGCTGCTAAAAGGTATTGCCGCAGCATTCAAATACACTAATGACACAGATCCACAAGCGATCGAACTGCAAGCGTCATTGAAAGAAATTGGTCTGCGTCCAACATTGGCGAAATACACTGGCCTTGATGCCGAAGGTGAAGAAGCGAAAAAAGTTGAAGCACTTTTCCAGTCGCTTTAAGTATTGGATAAAAAGGAGGCGCAATGGCGCCTCCTTTTGCTTTATATCCGAATCGCTTTATACCTAAGTCACTTTATACCCAAGTCTCTTTCGCTGAATCAAGCAACCTGAGGTGATTTGGGTATAGGGCGTTAAATGATAAATCTCGAAGTAGGAAGTGGGGTAGAGTCATGAACCTGACCAAAAATAAATTCCGAGTGGGCGATATGGTTATCGTTAACTGTGGCATGGTAGATCCTGATTTTGGCCAGGAGATCTCCGGTTGGATTGGAACGATTGAAAGCTGCCATTTTATTGAAGGGCAGGGCTATATCTACAAACTACGTTGGAGTGATGAAACACTCATGGAAAACAGTGTGTTAAAGGTTTCTTGCCAAGATCTCGGGTTAGAGTTTGAAACCATGCAGTTATTTGAAAACGAGCTGTCCCTTCACTCATCGGTACGGGGTAAGCACTTTATTCAGCAATGCTTGGCTTTGCCTAGGCGTGAACGGGCACATAGCTATGCCGGTTTTGCATTTTGTTAGGTGAAAATTGGTAATTTAAACAATACTTTGAAATAAGCAATTGTGCGGTTTGGCTCGACTTGGGTATAGTGGTTAAAGAAAGAAAAATGATGGGATGATTTATGCTTTCACCAACAACAAAAATAAAAATACACAGCTTCGGTCGTTTTCTTACCAATATGGTTTTACCCAATATTGGTGCATTTATCGCTTGGGGCTTTCTAACCGCTTTATTTATTCCGACCGGTTGGTGGCCCAACGAGGCTATAGCACAGCTTGTCGAGCCAATGATTATCTATTTATTGCCCCTGCTCATAGGCTATTCAGGCGGTAAGCTCATTGGTGGGGAGCGAGGCGCAGTCGTCGGTGCTGTTACCACTATGGGCGCGATTGTTGGCACCGATATCCCAATGTTTATGGGGGCAATGATCCTCGGACCAATGGGCGGTTGGATCATTAAGAAGTTCGATCAGGCGGTTGAGGGTAAGGTCAAAAGTGGCTTCGAGATGCTGGTGAACAATTTCTCATCCGGCATCATCGGAATGGTATGCGCCATAATTGCCTTCTTTATGATTGGACCTGCAGTCAAAATCATTGCTGTTGCCTTGGCAACAGGGGTGAATGCCATGATAGATATTGGCTTGTTGCCTTTGACCTCGATATTCGTTGAACCTGCCAAAGTGTTGTTTTTAAACAATGCCGTCAATCATGGTATTTTCTCGCCGCTGGGAGTACAGCAAGTACGAGAAGCCGGAGATTCTATCTTCTTCCTGATTGAGGCAAACCCCGGCCCGGGGCTTGGTATTTTACTGGCTTATATGGTGTTTGGTCAGGGGATGGCGAAGCAAACCGCAGGCGGTGCCACGATTATTCATTTCTTTGGCGGGATCCATGAGATTTACTTCCCGTATATATTGATGAAGCCAAGGTTGATCCTTGCGGCCATTGCTGGAGGCATGGCGGGCGTGTTTGTCCTGTCTTTCTTTGATGCTGGGATGGTATCGCCAGCTTCACCGGGCTCAATTTTTGCGATTTTACTGTTGACCCCGAAGGCATCACTGCTTGGTGTCGTATTGTCTATTGTATCAGCAACCCTAGTGTCCTTTGCTGTTGCGGGTATTTTGCTTAAAACCGAACCGAATGCGGACGAGAAGTGCGAAAAAGCGGCAGGCAAGGCATCATAAAGTGAAATAATACTGGCCGTGATGATACAATCACTTTTATAACAACAGGTTAAGGAGGCTAAGTGCTATCCTTTTGTTACAGAGATACATAATTTATGGCACATAGTGACCAAGAATCTGACATTTTAGAGCGGCTCAATGATGCCCCGACGGTACGAGGTTTTTTCATTACCTCGGTTGAGGTGTTTGATGAAGCGGTTGAAAATCTGATCCAGCGGATCTTCCGCAAAGATGACTTTGCCGTGAAGTCTGTTGTCGAACCCTTGTTGAGCCAGTCAGGCCCGTTAGGGGAGCTTTCTGTGCGCCTCAAGTTATTGTTTGGTTTGGGCGTAGTTGAAGACAATGTGTACCACGATATCGAAGCGATAATTAAGCTGCGTGACTTTTTGAATAAAGAAGGTAAGGAATATAGCTTTACTGAGCCAGCTATTCTCGACCCTGTCAAACAGCTACATATGGTGCAAACCATGGGGGTCGTTTTGCTTGATGTCGCGCCCCCAGATGATGATACTGATATTACTTTCTATCAGATGCAACTAGCCCGCCAAGAACAAGTGATCAAATCAGCAATGGCACTGGCTGTATCAGGTATTTGTGCCGAGCTCGACAAAGACAGTCCATTCTAAATCTTCGTTTTCCTGACCCTAACCCTAACTTTTAGCCTGTTTTGCTTTTCATTTTTACGCGCTCTACACATAATGAGAGGCAAGATGTAGCTAAAACGGGTTAGTTGTGGAAAAAAGAAAACGTATAACGATAGCCGACATTGCCAAATTGGCAGGGGTTTCCAAAACAACCGCAAGTATGGTGCTAAATGGAAGGGCATCGACTTTTCGGATCAAGGATGAAACGCGTGAGCGGGTTCTCGCAGTCGCAAAAGAGCAAAATTACTCGCCGAATGTTCATGCCAAGTCACTACAAGCTAAGCGTTCAGATGCCATTGGCTTGGTGATCCCAGATCTCACCAACTTTGGTTTTGCCTCTATTTCCCGCGAACTTGAGCGTTTATGCCGTGAGGCTGGGTTACAGCTTTTTATCGCTTGTTCAGAAGATAATCCAGAGATTGAACGGCAGGCTGTAGAAGGGCTGGTCAAACGACAGGTCGATGGTTTAATCATTGCTTCAAGCCAAACCGATGATGACAATTACCAGGCATTAACCAAGCAGATCCCGGTGCTGCAACTAGACCGCCATATCGGACAATCCACGTTACCAATGGTAATTACCGATGCTGCAAAAGTAACCGCTGAATTAATTAGCAAAACAGCGGAGTCGGTCGATGAGTTTTATTACTTCGGTGGTCAACTGGAGTTATCCCCAAGTCGTCACCGCCTAGCCGGATTCAAACTGGGTTTGAGCAGGGCAGGGCTGGAGCTAGACGATGCCTGGATTCGGCACCGTGATTACCAAACCGAGTCTGGTTATGTGTTGATGGAGCAACTCCATAAAGAGCTAGGCCGGTTGCCAAAAGCGCTTTTCACTGCGTCCTATACCTTACTTGAAGGGGTACTGCGATACCTGAATGAACACAATCAATTAAACGCATTGCTAAACAAAGAGATGCGCTTGGTCACTTTCGATAACCATGACCTCCTTGATTGTCTTCCTTTGAATATTGACTCGATCGCGCAAAACAGTGAGGAGTTAGCTAAACGTAGCTTTCAGCTCATCCAGCTTTTGATGTCCAGTCAAAATGTCACACCGACCGCTTTTGCTTTGGATGCCACCATTCGCTGGCGAAGCGAATAATTACTTTTCTTGATAAAATTCTAGCCCCTGTTAATGAGAAAGTTAGCAGGGGTAAAACGATAAACTTAATGACCGTCTCAATTCACCATAAATAATTTGAAATTAGTCACAGCATAATCGCCTTTTTGAAATGGCGATTAACGAATGCGTGCTAAATCCAGTAAACCAAATTGCCCCTACCGCACTGCCGAATATATCTTCGCTACCGGGTTTCATTGCTCAATGTAGAGCATTCGACCATTCCATGTGTGTTTACCGACATATAGCCTGATCACAAAAAAGCACTAAATTGTTTAAGTGATCACAAAGCTAAACGGTTTTAGCAAGTTTTTCTCGATCTGCTAAAACAGTTTAGCAATAATCGCAGCGAACACAATGATTAGCATATATAACAATTATCCGGAGTATCTTTTATGAAACGCAGTGGTCTATTCAAACTGTCCCTAGCTGCTTTAGCAGTCGCAACGTCTTTCACAGCAACAGCAGGGATCAGCATCATTGATAATGAGCAAGGTAGCTTTTCTATCGGTGGTGATGTTGAGTTTGATTTTAACTACCAAGACAATGACCAAGCCGACACGCTGAATACCGAAAATAAAGATTCGAACTACAACCAGACAGGTCGTGTCCTGATTGAATTTGCCGGTGAGCGCAAAACAGAAAGTGGCCACTACCTAGCAGTAAAGGCACAGCCTTTGATGGACTCAAATGGTGAAGTAAACCTTGATGATGCTTACTTCTCATTCGGTAAACAAGGTGGTTGGGACCTTCGTATGGGTCGCTTCGAAGCGTACGATATGTTCCCTGTTGGTCAGGATACATTCCTAGAATACTCAGGCGATACCGCCAATGACCTATACCGCGATGGTGCAGGTTATGTATACCAAATGAAAGAAGCACGAGGCCGTGCAACATCAGCAGGCCAGCTCATGTACAGCCAAACCTTTGATAACCTTTATGTTGAGCTAGCAAGTGTAATCGGTGAGCGTGCTGATTTGTTTGGTACAAATACCGAAGGTGATGGCGTTACTTACCACGGTCGTGAAGTCATTTCTAACAAGGATGCCATCGTAGTTCGACCAGTTGTTGCTTACCAAATGGGTGACTTCCGCATTGCAGGTGCTATTGAAGCAAACCTTGTCAAAGATGCGGTAATTGATGATGCTGGCAATGATCTAAGCGACCGTATTGGTTACGGTATTACCGCGAACTACACCGTAAATGACCTATCTGTAAATGCAAACGTTGCGTATCTTGATGCGCTAAATGAAAAGGATACATCTGTTGGTCTTAACGTATTGTGGAAAGGTTTTGGCCTTGGCTACATCTATGGTGTGAATGACTTCGATGCAAAATCTGATTTCTACGACGGTAAAGTGAAGATTGATACCTTCTACGCATCTTATGAGTTTGCCAACGTGCTGGACGTGGAAGACTTCTCAATCTACCTAGGTGCTTTCCACACTAGCTTGAATGAAGAAGGTAAGCGTTTGAATGAAGGCGCAATGTTCAGTGAGCTGGATGACAAAGGTGCTCGCGTACGCTTCAAGTACTTCTTCTAAGCTAAACGTCTCTTAAATACTGTTATCTTTTGTTCTTTTCAGTCCTTTTGGGCAACAGTTAATCCTGTTGCCACTTTTCACCGGGAAGTGATATTCACTTCCCGTCTTTTATTGGGCCGAGTGCTATCGCCCAACCCATTAGATTGCTATACCACCAAGCATTGAGCTTAACTCCGAAATTAAACTCGGCGTCTAGTGTTGGGACAACATTTTTGAATTCCATCACATAGCGAAATAAATCCAACGTGTAATCTCTGAAGTTTATATTTCTTATTATGTGGAAAAGAAGATAACGGTGCTCTTCAAGGGCACACCGAGTGAGGTTTTGCCATGAACAGGATGCCAAAATGGTGGCACGATGCTGTCGTATACCAGATTTACCCGCGTAGTTTTTGCGACAGTGACAACGACGGTATAGGTGATCTGCAAGGTATTATCAGCAAGCTGGATTACCTGAAAACCTTGGGGGTGAATGTGCTATGGCTGTCACCGGTGTATAAGTCGCCAATGGATGACAATGGTTATGATATTTCTGACTATCAGGATATCGCACCGGAATTTGGCACCATGGAAGATATGGAACAGTTGTTGGCAGAGGCGCAACAGCGCGACATTCGCATTATTATGGATTTGGTTGTGAATCATACTTCTGATGAGCATCCGTGGTTTGCCGAAGCGAGAAAGTCGAAAGGCAGCCCGTATCGTGATTATTACATTTGGCGAAAGCCTGGCGAAAACGGCGGTGTCCCTGACGAAATGGGTTCTGTTTTTGGAGGCAGTGGCTGGGAGTACGACGAGCAAACTGGTGAGTATTTCCTGCATATTTTCTCCAAGCGCCAGCCGGACCTGAATTGGGAAAACCCTAAGGTCCAAGAAGAAGTTCACAAGATGATGAACTGGTGGATCGATAAGGGGATTGGTGGTTTTCGCTTGGATGTTATTGATTTGATCGGTAAGGAAATCGACAAGAAAATCACCGGCAACGGCCCGCGTCTGCATCCGCTGATTCAGCAAATGAACCGCGCCACTTTTGGTGATAAGGATTTGCTCACCGTAGGCGAAACATGGGATGCGACACCTGAGATTGCCACACTGTATAGCGATCCTCGCCGTGAAGAGCTTTCGATGGTGTTCCAGTTCGAGCATATTAGCTTGACGTGGAAGCATGGTGATAAGTGGCAGCCAATCCCATTGGATCTCCCAACGTTCAAGAAGGCATTGACCAAGTGGCAAGTAGAGCTTGCTGACGAAGGCTGGAACTCCTTGTTCTGGAACAACCATGACTTACCTCGCGTGGTCTCGAAATACGGCTGTGAAGGTCAGTACCGAGTTGAATCAGCCAAAATGCTGGCAACGACACTGCATTTGATGAAAGGTACGCCCTATATTTACCAAGGTGAAGAAATAGGCATGACCAATGTGGCCTTTGATAGCATTGATGAGTACCGGGATATAGAGACGCTTAATTTCTACCAAGAACGTACTGAGAACGGGGTTGCTCCAGAAACCATGTTGGCAGCCGTGCATGAGAACAGCCGCGATAACGCACGAACACCGATGCAGTGGAATAACAGTGCCAACGGTGGTTTTTCGACTGCCGAGCCTTGGATTAAGGCTAACCCGAACTACTCAGAGGTGAATGTCAGTGCGGCGCTGGAAGACCCGAATTCTGTGTTCTACCACTACCAGACGTTGATTGAACTGCGTAAGTCGCTACCAGTTATTGTCTATGGTGAGTTCGAGCCTGTATTTGAACAACATGACAAGATCTTTGGCTATGTGCGACAAGATGATAAACAGCGTTTGTTTGTGCTCAATAACTTTACCGCTGAAGACGTCACAGTTGAACTGCCTGAAGCTTTGCAAGCTGAGCATGTAGAGTGTGTGATTGCTAACTACGGGGACTATCAAGCTCTGCCGGCAATTTTGGACCTGAAACCTTATGAGTCCTTTGCTGTGCTGTACCAGTAGTTTGCGTTGTGCATTTTGTGGAAAAAACAGCCTAGCATCTAACTAGGCTGTTTGATTTCATCTTTAATCGCGGTACAGGATCGTTAGCGACTGAGCACCCTGCATATAGGTCGTTTGGACTTGGCGATCGCCAAGAGCCGCCTCAGAGGTGTCACAAACCACTTTCCATTTGCTCCCCTCAGGTAGGCGGTAGCGGGTTGGGATGACAGAGTTGTTGATAAGGAACATCAGTTCGTTGCCTGAATCGAAAAGGCCCAAGTAAAGAGCAAAAGCCTCCAGACCCTGCCAATCAGCAGCATCCATGACGTGACCATTTGATCGCCACCAATGGATACGGTGATGGCCCCTGTTATGGCCACTAAAAGCACTGATAAAAGGCATCATATACTGCTGGCGACGAGCAATCATCGTCGATAGCCATTGGGTGAAATCCGATTTGTCCTTGTTGGGTGTCCAATCAGCCCAGCTAATTTCATTGTCCTGGCAATAGGCATTGTTATTGCCCCCTTGGGAATGGGACAAGGCATCGACACCAAGAATATGCGGGATACCAAAGCTAAACAACAGTGTCGTCATCAAATTACGCTTCTGGCGTTCACGACGGCTCAGAACAGCATAGTTTGTTGTTTCACCTTCTATACCTTGGTTGTTTGAACGATTATCACCATGGCCATCACGGTTATCCTCACCATTGGCATGGTTGTGCTTATGGTTGTATGACACAAGATCTTGTAGCGTATAGCCGTCATGGTATGCGACATAATTGACCGGAAGTTTTCCTGGCCAACAGCCCGCACTAAAAAGATCCCTTGACCCCATAAAGCGGGTAGCAAACTCTTTGATGTTTCGCTCATGGCATAGCCAGTAGCTCTTCACCGTATCGCGGAACTTATCGTTACATTCATTCCATTCTGCTGGGAAATGGCCTAGTTGGTAGCCGTCCGGGCCGATATCCCAAGGTTCGGCAATCAGTTTTACCCGTTTCAAGACCGGGTCTTGTGCAATGGCTTTGAAAAATGCACTGTCCTTGTTGAAGCGATTTCCGTTACGACCTAATGTCGCAGCCAAGTCAAAACGGAAACCGTCGATCTGAAACTCTTTAACCCAGTACCTCAGGTTATCAAGCACGATGTTTAGACTTGGTTGATAAGTAAGATCGAGGGTATTTCCACACCCGGTAAAGTTAAGGTAGTTTTTGTTGGCATCTTGCAAGTAGTAGGACTTGTCGAGTCGTTTTAAATGGAACTCTGGCCCGCCTTCACCACTTTCGGCAGTATGGTTGTAGACAACATCCAAAATAACCTCAATGTTATTTTGGTGAAGGGTTTTAACCATTTGTTTGAGTTCTAAAATCGGGTCTTCAACAGCAAACTTGCTATCAGGAGCAAACCAACTCAGTGTGTTGTATCCCCAGTAATTGGTGAGCTTCTTGTCCTGGAGATGTGGTTCGTCATAGCTGGTCGCAATAGGCAATAGCTGCAACGAAGTGACGCCAAGTTGTTTGAAATGTTCTACGACGCTTGGATGACAAAGCCCCAGGAATTTCCCCTGTAAGTGCTCCGGCACGTCTGGATGGCGTTTGGTGAACCCTTTTACATGGATTTCATTGATAATAGTGCTGTTTTTATCAATATTGGGGTGGCGTGTTTGCCCCCAATCGAATGGCTGGTGGTAGGTGAGTCCGGCAGGGGTATTCGGACATTCAGGGTTGTCGGTCAGCAGCGCTGCGTATGGGTCTAAAATCCAGCAGATTTCACCACTCAGATTACCTCGGTAAGCATACTTGGTATGGCTAGGTAAGCCTGAAACAAAGAGTGAGTGGGTACCATTGTGGTGGGCAACCATAGGTAGATAGGTTGCGACGTCGTTATCATCAAACAATACCAAGGTTAGATGATGGTGGAGCGGGGCATGAATTGCAAAATTACATCCCTCATCAGTAAGGGTCGTACCGAAGTCAAATATCGACCCTGTTTTCAATTGCCAGTTCATGTATCCCTCAAAACAATCAAGAAATCCAAAAGGCCGCATCGCGTTATTTTCACGCTTTGCAGCCTTCTGGTTAAGGCTATAACAGCCTTTTTGTCTCTATGTAGCGAGTACGCCGGTTATTTGTTCTCAACTGCGTTGATGAACGTTGGACGTGCCTCTTTGATCCCTAATCGCTCAGCTTCTTCAAGAAGTTGCATAGCTTTGTTAATGTCGCCATTATTGACAGCATTTTCGATAGAATTCAAGTAATAACCCTGAGTTTCTTCCATCGCAGGTGCTTGGTCGACTCTTGGTTTGGTAAAGGCAACGCTTGCGTTATCGATTTGTGGTGATGAAATACGCATCGAAAATTTGCCATAAGGGCTATGCTGAGCGTGTGGGTTTGGGATATCTGGTTCAACGGTGCTACGGGCCCGGGCATACGCTTTGGCAGGGTGAAGGAGCTCAGTTGAGGTTTGTAGGTCTTGAGGGTTGGTATAAACCAGAACCTTCACTTCTTCCGTGTTATAAGTAGGGATGAAGCTGAATGTGCCTTCCACAAGGTCACCTTCTAGCATTCTGGCAGGCTTGTAGACAAAATCTGCATAGCTATAGTGCTCTAGCTCTTTGTTGTTTTCGTCTAATACCTTAATGCTCGGTGCATACAGAGTTGTCGTCGCATAACTCTTCAGGTTTACCGTGATAGCACCGCGGTTAGCCGGTACTAGAAATGCTGCAACCGGTCCCGCACTGTCACTGTAAGCCAATGTCTGGCTATCTTCGTTCAGCTCAAAAGTGACATCTGAAGGTAGCTTTAGTGGTGTCCAGTTTAGGTTAGACAAAGAGTCAACCTGGGCTTGGTTGGCTGCCGCAGCAGTATCAATGTTTTCGATATTATTAGCACAGCCGGCAAGCAATGAAGCAGCAATGCAAAGGGGAAGGATTTTCTTCATGTTTTCACCATAGAATTGGCTGTATTGGATTTAGAATGAACAATGAGTTTCATAATGGCGTCATACTAAATCAAATACAGCCAGTCTGAAAGACTGGCTGTTGAGTATTAGTTAAGCAGTGCGATTACCACCAAGCTTCAACCTGAACACCGAAGTTGTATTCAGTATCGTTGCCAGTACCGAATGCATCATCGTTTTCGTTATCCATTAGGTAGCTTGCGTATAGACGAATTTCAGGGCGTGCCCAGAAGCTTTCGCCTGCAGTCCAAGCTTGTGCAATAGTGAATTTTTGGCCAGAAGCCTTACCACCGTCAGCATATTGGTTGTCGAAGTAACCTGCTTCGAATAGCGTTTTGTGGTTAGCATCCCACTTGTAAGTTGGGCGAACAACAGCCGAGAATGATGTGATGTCATCAGTTTGGTTCGCTTCAACATCATCAATAGAAGATGCCCAGTATAGCTGGTGGCCGATTTCCCAATCAGAACCTAGGCCTACAACACCCCAGTTAATCAATCGGTATGCAGCTGCGCCGCTTTCAGCTTCAGCGCCGTACCAAGAGCCGTCACCGTAGTAAGAAAGGGCCTTACCGTAACCTTCTGTACCGTACTGAAGAACCGTTTTGTTAAAGCCTGCAGATAAACCTTGAGTCAATTCAGCGGTTAGCAATACGCCGTCTTTAGCATCTTTTGCTTCCTGAGTTGCTTCATCTGTTTCATTGGTAATAGCGTAGTTGATACCCACTTCCAATGAACCGTTCTCCCATAATGGGATACCCGCATAACGAAGGTCTAGGGTATTAACGTTTAGTGCACCATTTTCGTTACCTGGATCTGCGATGTTACCATTTGCGTCTTCGCGATCTGTGCGAACCCATGCTGCAGATAGCTTACCTGGACCCATTTCAACACCTTCGATACCAGCACCGGCACCTGAAATGTTCCAGTAGTAAAGGTCAGTAATGTGGATGTCGTGACGCTGGTAGTAGCGCTTACCTGCCCAAAGTGTCGCTTCTGGGGCAAAGTTCAATAGACCTTTCGCCTGAACATTGAACTGACGAAGTGCGATATCGCCTTCATCTTCACCACCAAGTGGTTCCCAGTCGTTACCGCCTTTGCCAGTAACTGCTAGCATAGAGTCAACGTAGAAAGACTTACCGTCCTGGTTGTAAACTTCTTTACCTAGGCCAATTTCACCGTAAACGTCATTTTCGTTACCTAGACGACCGACCTGGTTCTTGTTGTATTGAACTTGTTGGCCATTTTCACCACTGATACCAACGCCTGCACGCATGTAACCGTGGAAGTCTACGCCGCTGTCTGCAAATGTCGCTGTAGACATTAGAGCTGCAGAAACTGCTGCAGCGGTTAGACAAATTTTGTTCAATTTCATCGCTGAAACTCCTTCATGGAACGTTATTATTTTGTAATTGCTCTTTATTTAGGAGGTGGGCTACTAATTTGGATACAACCCGCCACCCGAAATCCTTTTTTTAAAAATTGGCGGGATAAACTTCTATCCCGCCAGACCTTCTGGTCACTTCTCTCAAATACACCGGAGATAAGAGTGAACTCGACAGTGAAACTCGAAATTCAGTAGCGTTAACTGATGGATTAATATTGCGCTTCCCTTTGAATCTAAACATCCTCCTACCCCTCTCCTCCCAGCGGAGGAGGAGAGGGGATGAGTGTATAGATCACGTTTTGTACTGATGGGTTGTGCTATGGGCTGTTTGAGCGAGATTAATGTGCGCCTGATCACTTAACAGTAATTTTTTGGTCCATATTGGTATTTTTCATATGATATGAGTCACACAAATATTGGGCGTAGAAGGTATGGAATGAGGGGGAATCTGGGAGGAGAGAACTTCAATTGGAAGATAAATGTGATGATAATCTCGTTTATATAACAAAGATATCTTTTTAGAATGATGATCATCATCACGATATATTTTTTATATCTCAGAATACTGAGCGGTTATTTCTTGTGTCTGTAATTCACATAACCCGGCTCGTATACATTGTTATTGTTATAAGTACCAATTGAGGTTAGATATTCATCCTCTTTTTCGTGCTGAACGGCAGGAATGTCAGGCTGTGTTCTATAGTTACGGTAATTTGGCTCATAGACACCATTGCTGTTTACAAAACCGGTTGTATTGAGGCCGCCGTGCTCCATGTCGCTAGACGATCGTGCATGGGAGTAATTGACATAGCCGGGTTCATAAACGCCGTTTTTGAAGCTCCCGATCTCCCTGAGATCGGCTTGGGCGGTGAAAGACATCAAGATAGTTGTGCCGATAAGCACAGATAGCTGGGTTAGGCTTTTCATCGTGATTCTCCTATTGGACTTCTTATAACAAGACCGTCAAAGCCTCGGACAATTTCAACAAATACGCCTCGGAAAGTGCAGATGATCAAATTAATAGCTTGTAACCATAAGGTGACAAAATTAAGCCATTAGTAAGCCTCTGTTTTGTATAATAGAAAAAAAGAGCTGCTGTGTTGGAGGTTTGCTTGCCTATAGAAATTATGTTGGTTGTGATGGCATCGCTGGTTGCCATGGGAATTTTATTGCACAAACCCTCAAAAACTTTGGGGATCCCCTCTTTGTTGATCTTCATCGGTGTTGGACTGGTGTTTGGCAACGGAGAGTTTAATTTTGTCTACGATAACCTTGCGCTGACATCTATGGTTGGCTCCATTGCCTTGAATGTTATTGTGTTTGTAGGGGGGCTCAATACCAAAACCGATGATATCAAGGTGGCCTATAAAGAGGGAGGGATGCTGTCTACGATCGGTGTCGTACTTACCACCTCGATATTGGCAGGCATGCTCTACTACATTACCAGCTTTGATCTGCTGACTTGCTTTTTGTTTGCAGCAGTCGTCTCTTCAACAGATGCGGCCGCTGTTTTTTCGATCCTCGAATCCAAAAAGCTCAAGCTCAAGCACAATACTGATACCGTTCTTGAGTTTGAATCCGCAACCAATGACCCGGTAGCCTTGGTAATGATCATGATTCTTACCGGCATGTTGGCCCAGCCTGAAAATGTGGTTACCTTTGCTGGGGTTTCAGTCGAGTTAGTCCAGCAAATTACAGTGGGCCTTTTGGTGGGGGCAAGTGTTGGACTACTTTGTGTTACTTTGCTAAAAGCCATAAAACTGGAAGAGTATGGTCTGATTCCGGTCTTTATCCTTGCGTGCTTCCTAATTGCGACCTACGGCAGTGAATTGCTTGGCGGCAATATTTTGATTGCCTCCTATGTATCGGGAGTCATCATTGGCAATAAACTGCAAAGGGGTAGAGAGGTCAGCAAACACTTCTTCAATAGCGTGTCTTGGCTCGCCCAAGCCTTGATGTTTATTATACTTGGCCTGCAATTTTTCCCGGATGAGTTGGCTGCGGATGCTTGGTATGCAATCCTTCCTGCATTGGCATTGATCCTAATTGCACGGCCTGTTGCTGTGTTCCTGACTTATCTTCCGTTTAGGCAGGTGGAGACGAAGAAAAAATTGTTTATCTCAGCCATTGGCCTAAAGGGAGCGACACCGATTGTTTTTGCCTTGATACCTGCAGCTGCCGGTATAGAAGGTGCAGAACAAATGGTTCATATGGTCTTCTTTATCGTATTAATATCCATCATTGTACAGGGGTCATTGCTCGAGCCATTAGCCAATAAACTGGATCTGAGGATGAAAAGCTAAGGCCAGTTGAGTTCGCCAGTAAAAAAAGCGCAGGGTCACCTGCGCTTTTTTGTATATGAGCTTATGTCACTCATCCCAAAAGGTACGGCCTTCGATAGAGTAGGGTTCTTTGGCGTCGAAAAGTGCATTTTTTCCCCTGAGTTTTTGTACTTCCCCCTCAAGCTGTTTGGCTTGTTGGTAGTCGCCTTCTTGATATGCCAGGTAGATCCTTTGTTCAAGGTCTTCAATTCTATCTCGATTGTCCATAGCCCAGTCCTCAATCAAAGTTAGATATTTAGCTGTTCCTTTATTTGGAACTTTAATGACTACTTAATAAGTGTAGGTTTGGATCACTGAGTGCTCCACGTGTGTGGCAATATGGGGAGTTGGGGGGAGGGGGATTTCGGCAAGCAAGTATAAAAAAGCTGCCTACACAACACATGTAGGCAGCTTTTTTTGGGGGTTCTATGGATTTATGCGCCTTGCTCTTGGTATAGGCGTTTGCAAGCTGTGCCGTCACGGTGGAATAGGTGGCAGCGGTTTGCAGGGATCCCGACTTCAAAGGTATCGCCAGCTTCGACTGGAAGGGTATCGGCTTGACGGTAAATAAAGTCTGCGTCAACGCCCTCTAGCTCTAGGTAAACTTGTGTTTCGTGACCCAGTTTTTCAACCACAAGTATCTTACCGTCGATACAAGCATCAGCTTCTTCGCATGGTACTAAGTGTTCAGGACGGATACCCAGTGACATACGGTCACCTTTGGTAACGGTCGTGCCGTCAACAGGGATCCAGAACGCTTTGCCATTGGCCATTTGTACCATGACACGGTCTTTTTCAGCCTGTTCGATGAATACACTCATGAAGTTCATCTTCGGAGAGCCGATAAAGCCAGCGACGAAACGGTTCTGCGGGTAGTGGTAAAGTTCAAGAGGTTTACCAACTTGGGAAACATAGCCGCCATCAAGCACAACAATCTTGTCAGCAAGTGTCATTGCTTCGATCTGGTCGTGGGTGACGTAAATCATCGTACAGCCTAGCTGCTTATGCAGTTTAGCCAATTCAATACGCATCTGGACACGTAAGGCTGCATCAAGGTTTGATAGCGGTTCGTCGAGTAGGAATACATCTGGCTGGGCGACCAGAGTACGACCAATAGCAACACGTTGGCGTTGACCACCTGACAGGGCTTTTGGCCTGCGCTCAAGAAGGTGCCCTAGCTGTAGGATTTCAGCGGCATGGTCAACACGGCGCTTGGTTTCATCTTTGTCAGCTTTAGCCAGCTTCATGCCGAAAGACATGTTGTCGAATAAGTTTAGGTGAGGGTATAGAGCATAAGATTGGAAAACCATCCCCACGCCGCGCTGAGATGGCGGTACATCATTCATGCGCTCTTCACCGATATACAGATCACCTGAAGTGATGTCTTCCAGGCCAGCGATACAACGTAGTAGTGTTGACTTACCACAGCCCGACGGACCTACGAAGACAACGAACTCACCCTCGGCAATATCGAGATCAACGTTTTTGGAAATCAGGTTATCTCCATATGCTTTACATACATTTCGTAAAGTAACACTCGTCATCGAGCCTATTCCTCTAGTTGTTGTTGCCAGCAAGGCCACATCTTATTGTGCTACCGCCTTGCAGGTAAAGATTTTTCCAGTGTAGTTGAAGAAAAAACGGGTAGTCAGCTATCTAAAGGGAATTGCTGTACCTACCCTGACTAAATCCAAATTATCTACTTCCCCAAGAAATAAAATGGTGCTGTCGTCTTTAAAATGAAAGTGGTTAGTGCAAAGTGCATTACCTGAAAAAGAACAGTGTCTTCAACTACCGAATCGGTATGGATGTATTCTTGCCTAGCCCAGCACTAGAAACATCCTCCTTATTCATAAATTAAAAGGGGGATGAGGGGGGGAGGAGTGTATGGATCACATTTTATAGTTCCTGCTAATGATGGGACGAAAAACTGGCGCTACCATGTGCGTAGTGTCACATTTAAGGGGGATATTTAGATCTGGGTCACTATTGCAAATGATAAAGATCACGCTTTCAATCATAAGTGTTGGGGGCGTAGGACTCAGGATGATGCCCACTATCGTTTATTGATAGATGATTGAGCATGAAAAACGTGTTGTTGAAGAGGTTCATCAACATGACAAATAACAATCATGAAGGATGTTAAAAATGAAGAAAGTCCTTAGCACAGTTGCTTTATGTACCCTAGCTGCACTTAGCTCAGTTTCTGCTCATGCGGCGATTGAGGAAGGCCAACTGACAATTTGGATCAATGGTGACAAAGGTTATAACGGTCTAGCTGAAGTTGGTAAGAAGTTTGAAGAAGACACAGGTATTAAAGTAACTGTTTCTCACCCTGATGCCCTGGAAGAAAAATTCCCACAGCTAGCATCTACTGGTGACGGTCCTGACATTATCTTCTGGGCTCACGACCGCTTTGGTGGCTACGCTCAAGCTGGCCTTCTTGCAGAAGTTAAGCCATCAGCTGAATTCAAGTCTAAGTTCGTTGACTTCACGTGGGATGCTGTTTCTTACAACGGTAAGTACGTAGGCTACCCGGTTGCTGTTGAAGCACTTTCTCTGATTTACAACAAGGACCTTGTTCCAAACCCACCTAAGAACTGGGAAGACATTGAAGCACTAGATAAAGAGCTTCAGAAAGATGGTAAAAAAGCCATCATGTGGAACCTACAAGAACCGTTCTTCACTTGGCCAGTACTTGCTGCTGACGGTGGCTATGCGTTCAAATTTACCTCTGAAGGCTACAACGCTAAAGATGTGGGTGTGAACAATGAAGGCGCAATGCGTTCTATGAAGTTCGTGAAGAGCCTAGTAGATAAAGGTGTTATTGCTGCTGATGTTGATTACTCAATTGCTGAGTCTGGCTTCAACCAAGGTAATGTCGCTATGACTATCAATGGTCCATGGTCATGGGCAAACATTGACAAAGCTGGCATCAACTACGGTGTAACACTGCTTCCTAAACTGAACGGTAACCCATCGAAGCCATTCGTAGGCGTACTAACGGCTGGTATCAGCACGGCTTCACCAAACCAAGACCTAGCGGTTGAGTTTATCGAAAACTACCTGCTGACAAATGACGGTCTACGTAAAGTGAATGATGACACACCACTAGGTGCTGTTGCATTGAACTCTTTCCAGAAAGAACTGAATTCTGATTCACGTATTGCAGCTACAATGGATAATGCGATGAACGGCGAAATCATGCCGAACATCCCGCAAATGTCTGCATTCTGGTATGCAGAAAAAGCGGCAATTACTAACGTAGTAACTGGTCGTCAATCAGTTGAAGATGCCCTAAACACTGTGGCAGAGCGTATCACTAAGTAATTAAAAAAGTTAGTTTTACCGTAAAAAAGGGGGGAGTTAGCTCCCCCTTCGTCTGAAGTACTGTGAGGATCTCTAATGCAGTCTCATCAAGTGGCCGATATGTCGGTTGCCAATGCCGATATGGCAAACAAACCAAAGCCAAAATTAAGTTCAAGCAAGGCAGCTTTTCTTAAGTGGGCTTCGTTAGGGTTAGTCAGTTTAATCAATGGCTATGCGACTATTCTCATGTATGCTCGTGGAGAGTATGCATTCGCACTATTAACCCTAGTCCTAACTTCTCTAGGTGTATACGTTTTCGCACGTAAGAGTACCTATGCCCACCGTTATATTTACCCAGGTGTGGCAGGGATGATTCTTTTCATTATTTTCCCGCTTCTTTACACCGTAGGACTGGCGTTTACTAACTATAGTGGTACCAACCAGTTAAGCTTTGACCGTGCTCAGTCTGTTCTAACGCAACAGACTTACCAGAGCGGGGATAGCTTTAACTTCTCACTGTACGAACAAGACGGTAGCTTCAGTATTGCCCTTAAGGATGGCGAGCAGTGGTACAGCACAGATCTTTATGATTTGAAATCCCTACCTACTGATGAAGAGATCTCATTACGCCCAATAGATGAGCCTGTTGGCGCAAAAGCTGCACTCAAAACGGTAATTCAGAACCGCAGTGCAATTAATGCCATCACGCTAGAAGCCCCTGACGGTACAGACCTTAAGATGTCTGGCCTGCGTACTTTCGCTGAAATTCAGCCTTTGTATGTCGTACAGGATGATGGCGAAACACTTGTTAACACACGTGAAAACATCACACTAAAACCGAACTTTGAAATTGGTCACTATCAGCAAATTGATGAGAATGGCCAGTTCATTGGCGAACCGCTTGCACCTGGCTTTATTGTTGGCATCGGTTTTGACAACTTTGCCCGTATTTTCACCGACCCAGGTATTCAGGGACCATTCTTCAAGATCTTTGTATGGACGGTTGTCTTCTCTGGCCTGACGGTTGTATTGACCCTGGCTGTGGGTGTTGTCCTGGCACAGATTGTGTCATGGGAAGAACTCAAAGGACGAGGCGTATACCGGGTTCTGCTTATCTTGCCTTACGCAGTACCGGCATTTATCTCGATTCTGATTTTCAAAGGTTTGTTCAACCAAAGCTTTGGTGAGATCAACCAGTTACTTCAGGGCCTATTTGGTATTAGCCCGACATGGTTTACCGACCCGTTCTTGGCTAAGACCATGATCATTATCGTCAACACTTGGTTGGGTTACCCTTATATGATGATTCTGGCTATGGGCTTGCTCAAAGCCATTCCAGAGGATTTGTATGAAGCTTCGGCCATGGACGGTGCAGGGCCACTGGATAACTTCTTCAAGATCACTATGCCAATGCTAGTGAAACCAATGATTCCACTGTTGATTGCAAGCTTTGCCTTTAACTTCAATAACTTCGTGCTGATTCAGCTGTTGACTAACGGTGCACCGGATATGATTGGTACCAGCGTGCCAGCAGGTCACACCGATCTACTAGTTAGCTACACCTACCGTATTGCCTTCGAAGGTGCTGGCGGTCAGGACTTCGGTCTGGCAGGTGCTATCGCAACAATCATCTTCCTGTTGGTTGGTGGCCTATCGCTACTGAACATGAAGTTCACAAAGCTTGAATCTGAGTAAGGAGCCTAATAATGGCAATGGTTCAACCTAAATCGCTAAAATACCGTGTTTGGGCAACGCATTTCGGCATGTTGTGTTTCCTTGCACTAATTATGTTCCCTCTATTGATGGTTATCGCTATTTCATTCCGTGAAGGTAACTATGCATCGGGTGAGCTGATTCCGTCTAACCCATCCCTGGAGCACTGGAAACTGGCACTTGGTATTGCAGTTCAGCATGCAGATGGTTCTGTGACGCCACCACCATTCCCGGTTCTGACCTGGCTATGGAATTCAGTAAAAGTCGCTGGCTTAACTGCAATTGGTATTGTTGCACTATCAACGACTTGTGCTTATGCGTTTGCCCGTATGAAGTTTGTTGGTAAGGGTCTTATCCTTCGCTCAATGCTGATTTTCCAGATGTTCCCGGCTGTACTAGCACTGGTTGCATTGTACGCGTTGTTTGACCGTCTTGGTGCTTACGTTCCATTCTTGGGAATGAATACCCACGGTGGTGTTGTATTTGCCTACATGGGCGGTATTGCACTGCACGTATGGACAATCAAGGGGTACTTCGAATCCATTGATAATTCACTAGAAGAGGCTGCAGCTCTCGATGGTGCGACACCATGGCAGGCATTCCGCCTAGTCTTGTTGCCGCTGTCAGTGCCAATCCTAGCGGTTGTATTTATCCTTTCTTTCATCGCTGCGGTAACAGAGGTGCCAGTTGCCTCACTACTACTACGTGATGTAGATACCTATACCCTAGCGGTTGGGATGCAGCAGTACCTGTACCCGCAGAACTACCTGTGGGGTGACTTTGCAGCGGCGGCAGTATTGTCTGCCCTACCAATTACTATCGTGTTCTTGTTAGCACAGAAATTCCTAGTTGGTGGCCTAACTGCCGGTGGTGTTAAGGGCTAACGGCCTAAATTACACACGGTTAACTCAATGAAACCCGGATGGAAACATCCGGGTTTTCTTTTATGTTGACTTTGTATTGAGGATTATGTTCATACGGCATGGCTCTGTATATTCATACTTAGCCTGATTTTTATAAAAGTGGTAATCGATGAGGCTATTTTTATATTATTGAAAATCAAATTGCGTATTAACCCATATTGCTGTTTTAAATAGTCTTTTTTGTTTTTGTTGTCCGTTTGATATTGTCAATTTACTCAAAAATATAAATCTTGCATATTTGATGAATTTTAGTCATTTTTGCCATCTTATTTGTTTCACATTTCATTTGTGGCTGATAGAATCATTCTAGAGGGGCATAAAAAGTGCCTCATGGAATAATAACAATACGCTTGTTTTCACTTAGGCAAGCGACTCCCGAGCTTAGTGCTTAACAATGGTTTGGCCGCCGATCTGTTAGGGTAAGCTAGGCTCCATACATCATTGGCGTTGCTGCATAGCTGGGCTTACCTTTCTTAAGAGTAAGTTTTATTGGTAACCAAAACCCGACATATCTGTTCGGGTTTTTTTGTATCTAGGTGGAGTTGTTCTGGGAAACGTAAGCTAAGAATGGAGTCGCTGGCAAACTTGGTTTCTTCCGTTGGATTTTGCGCGGTACAGTGCCTGATCTGCCGCTTTAAATACTGAGTGTGGGTTATCCATTTTGTGATTATCAGAAACACCAATACTGACTGTAATATTTGTAGAGACAGTATCGTTATCCATTGAGTGCTCGCCTTTTGGGTGGTCTTGAACTTTTAGTGGGTAGGCTTCGACTTGTTTCCTGATTTTTTCTAAATACCTCATGCTATCGTTTTGCTTCCTGCCTTTAAAGATAATGGTGAACTCTTCCCCTCCGTACCGATATACCTTGGCGTTATTTGATTGTTTGGCAAGGATACTGGCAACAAGACGTAGTACATCATCCCCAGTATTATGCCCATAAGTGTCGTTGAATAGCTTGAAGTGATCTATGTCGATCATCGCAATCGAATAGGTACGCCCTAGATGTTTTATTTCTGTATCCAGCGAGCGCCGTCCAGGTATCCCGGTTAATTGGTCGATGTATGCCAGCTCATGGCTACAACTGATCAGATTGGTTAACAGTAGTAGAGACAGCACCGAATAAGCAATACTCGAAATCATCGGGTAATGAAAGAAAGTGAGTGTAAGCGCCGAAAAAAGCGTACTGATGAATAATGCGTGATCATGGGGTTGGTTCCGTTTGAAAATCAACATCGCATGGAAAGTGAGTACTGCAATGAAGAGTAAAATAATGGCAACTGGCAGCTTTGATATAAGTGGAAAACTGATTAGATACTGTTGCCAGACTAAGGTTAGGTCAAAGCTTGCTATGGCATCAATGAGAAATGTCGTGCCGATAAACTGCAAAAGTACAGCGCATAGGAAAAAAACACTGGTGCGTGACATCAATCGGCGCTCTGGCAGTCGTTGGATGAAAATTAAGTTCAAGGGAAGAGCGACGGCAAGGAATGTATAAGCAAGCTTAGTAAACGGAACTGACAATGGTGACTGAAGCCAAGTCTGTATGATGTGATAACTAAACAGTAATAATATGGCTGCCAATGAAGTACGCGACTGATTAAACAACTCTCCTAAGAAGACAACAATAGGAAGAAGTATGTAGGGCAGTGACTTGACGAGTACTTCATTAGTTGGGGAAAAAGGTGAGGCATGATGCAAACCTGCCAGCACAACAAAAGCCAATAGGACAGGGGAACCAAATCGGAAAAAAGCATGTCGGCTGATTGAGATTGAAAATAACTGCATTGCTGGCTGATGATACCTTTGCTCAAGTTGGATACGTTGAATCATTTAACGAGAACAGCAATTACCTCTTTTTGATTATATATGTAATGCGTCAACATGCATAGGAACATACATTTTTATAATTTATAGCACTGATTCACTAATGTTTATTGAGAAGAGACTTAAAATGAGAGCTAGGTATGAAGTGCCATAAAATTGACACTAGGCTTTCAAGCCTAGTGCTAATTCACTTGTGAATACTTACTTGATAAATGGGAAGAGCTTTTTCACTTCCTCTGCTGACAAACCTTCAACCCGCTCGATGTTTCGCTCAGGGATCCCCTCTGGGTCGGGGTAGTGCTTGAGGACTTTTTCCATACTATCCTCGCGGATCAAATGGAAGATCGGGTAAGGTGAACGGTTTGTCAGGTTTTCTGCGTCCTCGGGTTGAGTACCATGGAAGTAATATTCTGGGTGGAAGCTGGCAATCTGGTAAGTGCCTTGGTAGCCCATTTGAAAGATAAGGGCATCAATGAGATCAAGGTATTGATTGTAGTCACCAAAATCTTTGAACAGGTGAGGAGTCACGACTAAAGTCGTCTCCAATTCATCGGCTGGCGTGTTATCGAGTTTCTGAAGCTGCTGGTAGATTTCCTCTAGAAGTACTTCTTCACTGTTGGTTTCAGAGATGAAAATCTGAATCTGCTTGTTACGGTTAGGCTTAGCCGCAAATGGGCAGAGGTTGAGTCCGATGACGACATCTTCTAGCCACTTCTGGACTTGTTGGTGAACGAGTTCGATATTTTGATTTTTCATAGCTGACTTGTTGTTGGGCCACTGAGCAATGTGGCTTTTTGATTTATAGCGATAATTATATAAAAAAGGCCAGCAAGCGCTGGCCCTTTGATGTCTTTGGCTTAGAGTTTATTAAGCTTCAGCAGACTCTTCAGCAGGAGTATTCTCTGCTGTTGGAGCTGGGAATTGCTTAACAGGCTTGGCAACAAGTTGGCGAGTTGCTGTACGCACTTCGGCAATGTTGACCTCAAGCTGATCACCAAGTTGGTATTCTTTCACCTTGTCGATGTTCACAATACCTAGCTCGCCGTTACACTCGATACGTTCTTTGTTATCGAGGATCAATGGGGCAGGAATGAACGCTGCAGCACCATTTTCAAGTAGGCGAACACGCATACCTGCACGGTTGATATCGAAAATCTCAGCGGTAAAGACTGTTGCCTCTTTCACTGCGTCTTTCAGTAGTCGTACATATAGCCAATCAGCAACATCACGCTCCGCCATACGATGGTTACGACGGTGCATTGCGATTTCTTCACCCACAGTTTCATCTGGTGTCTGGCTAGGTTCCAGACCCGAGATAACGGCTTTAAGCAGGCGGTGGTTGATCATATCGCCGTATTTACGAATTGGTGATGTCCACGTGGCGTAGACATCCAAGCCCATTGCGTAGTGCGCAGCAGGCTTGTTACCCACTTCACTGTACGCCTGGAACTTGCGTAGGCGGTTGTCTAAGTAAGTACTGTCTTGAGCGTTTAGCCAGCGGCGAAGGGCACTAAAGCCTTCCAGTGTTAGCAACTGCTCTTTTTCAAACGGTGCTTCGGCTTCGGTGAGGAAGTCCATCGCTGTATCCAGCTTCTCTGGGTTGAACCCGTTGTGGTAGTTGTATACACCAAAACCGAATTTGTCTTGCAGAACGCGACCAGCACAGATGTTTGCGGTGATCATCGCTTCTTCGATCATGCGGTTTGCGGTACGGCGCGGATCGGTGTGGATAGCGATAACATCGTTATCTTCGCTTAGCTCGAAGCGGTAATCTGGGCGATCTGGGAATACGACCGCGTTAGCTGCACGCCAAGCGCTACGGGCATTAGCAAAACCGTGAAGGGCTTTGATTTGCTCAAGGATAGTGTCGTTTGGTGCCCAGTTTTCGCACTCGCCGTTTTCAAGCAGATCAGACACATTGTCATAAGCCAAACGAGCTTGTGACTTAATCCATGCAGCAAAGAAATGGATATCGTCTTGGATAACGCCGTCTTTATCAATGCTAACGCGGCAGCAAAGTGTCGGGCGTTTCTCGTCTTCTAGCAGCGAACACAGTTCGTCACTCAGTTCACGAGGCAGCATTGGGATGTTACGGCCTGGTAGATAGATGGTGAAGCCACGCTCGCGTGCTTCTTTGTCCATCTTGTCACCGACTTCGATGTAAGATGTCGGATCAGCAATAGCTATGGTGATTTCAAAGCTACCGTCTTCCTTGGCAACCGTGTAAATCGCGTCATCCATATCTTTAGTGGATTCACCATCGATAGTGATGAACGGAAGCTCGGTCAGATCTTCGCGCTCTAGGCCTTCTTCCAGCATCGACCAGCTTTCTTGCGGCGCTGGCTCGGCATTCGGCAGGTCGTGACGCGCAAGTGTTACCCACCAAGGGGCAATCTTGTCATTGCTGTCTGTGATCTTTTCTTTGATTTCACAGAAGAAAGTCTTGTTGTCACCAACCAACGGGTGGCGTGTCATGTTGGCAACAACCCAGTCACCTTCTTTTAGTAACTCTGGGTTAAGTCCTTTGACAGGGCGAGCTTTAATAGCGTCTTTCAGCTGCGGGTGATCGGGAACAACATGCAGGCGATCACGGATAAGCTTCACTCGGCCAATAAAGCGAGTGATGAATTGCTCAATCAGTTCCTGCGGCTCTGCAACTTCACGTTCCTTTTCTGTACGAATGACCGCCATAACACGGTCACCGTGCATAACGTTTTTCATATAGTTAGGTGGAATGAAGAAGCTTTCCTTGTTGTCGACTTCAAGAAAGCCAAAGCCACGGTCAGTTGCTTTGATGCTGCCTTCTTTTTTAGGAAGTGTTTCCTGAATTTGTTTTTTAAGCTGTGCTAGTAAAGGATTATCTTGAAACATTATGCCCGGTCTCAGGTTGTTAACAGGCACACTATAAAGTTTTCAGCCCATAAAACCAAGCTCCAGACAAAATGTCACCAAATTGTCTTACTTCCTTTCTACGCATGCTGTTACTTAACAGACATATGATGGCGGTCGAAATTATAAAAAACTAACCAGTGAAATTTATAACATGGGCTGCATTCCATAAATAAAGCTGAAGTCAACGCTCGGTGATTGAGTTATAACTGCCATATCAAGTGGTTGCATATGTTTATCATTGCTTTGCTACCTATAAATCAAGCGGCATAGCTGCTACAACATGGCTAGGTATAAATATGAATAAAGAATCGAATAGGGAGTTGGATAAGCTAGTCGATCAACTTGTTCGGCAGGCCAACATGAGTCAGTGGTGCCAGGCATTATTAGGGAGGCTAAAGGACGATTTCCACTTAAGCAATATGACTTTCATGATTGAGCAGGGTAATGAAATCATGGCCGTTGCAAGTTGTGTCGAAGATACCTTTCAATACTATTCCCCGGCATTACGTTTAGATGATTACAATGGCGTACCGCTGGGAGCCGTTCAATTTGCCCGTGATAATGGCCAGTTCGTCCGGACATATGTAAAACGGCCTTATAAGGCAATATGGTATGACGACTGCGGTGATTGGTGCCAACTTGTACTGCCAATTATTATGCACGAAAGACCTGTTGGCTACATTTATGCCGAGACCAACAAACCCGAATACTTTGAAGCAAGAATACAGGAGGTCGAACAGTTCTTCGCGGTGATTGCCTCAGATGTCAGTGCTCGGGTGCTATTGAAGGAATTGGACTCCCAGCATCAGTGCCGGCAAACGGCAGAAGCGGAGCTAGCTGTTAGGAATAAGTCCCTCAAGCAATATTTGAAGTTACTCAAGAACCTGCATGAGCTGACGCTGGTTTTGTCAAAGGTCGATACCAACGATGAGCTGTTTAAGGCTGCGGTGAAACTAGGGCGTGAAAAGTTAGATATTGACCGAATGGCGGTTTTTCTTATTGATTTCGAAAAAAATGAAATGCGGGGAACTTATGGTACAGACCCAGAGGGCCAGCTAGTTTGCCGACGTTCATTTTGTAGTGCAGTGCCAGATCATCCGTTGGTCAATGAAGCTTTGAGCCGCAAGGATCATGTTGTCGTCAAGGAAAACGCCCCTCTTTATTACGGCACGCAACAAGTGGGTACTGGCTGGAATGCGATGATAGCCATGTGGAACGGTGATCGCTGCATCGGTTGGATCGCAGCCGATAACCTATTAAATCGCCAGTCTATTACTGAGCATGACAAACAAATATTGAAACTGTTTGGCGCGTCATTGGCTCAACAGATTGTGATTCGACAACAAAATGAAGAGCTGAGGCAGTTGAACTCTGAATTGGAAGGGCGAGTAGCCCGTAGAACGCAGGAGCTAATGTCTACCAATGCCGCTTTGGAAACGGCAAATAAAAAGTTGGCGCTATGGTCAATGCAAGATGGTCTTACCCAGGTTTCAAACCGACGTTTTTTTGAAGAAAGTTATCGAGAAGCTTGGCGAGAGGCATTGGAGGATTCGACATCGCTTGGTGTCATCATGCTAGATATTGATCATTTTAAAGCATTCAATGATTACTATGGTCACTTGCAGGGGGACCAGTGCCTAAAAGAAATTGCCCATCTATTGAAAACTATTACAAATAGAATAGATGAGGCGACTTTGTCACGGTTTGGCGGGGAGGAGTTCGTTTGTATATTACCTCGTTGTAGCCAGCAACAACTTCAATCGCTCGCTAACGAAATGGTAACAGGGGTAAGAGAGTTAAAGTTAACTCACGAAAAAAGCGCATATGGAATGGTGACGCTTACTGCTGGTGGTTGTTATATGGTGCCATCGACGTTTTTTCTTACCGACATCACATATAAGGATGAGGATATAGCAGTAAAAGCAGCTCCACCCGCTGTTTTGCATAGTGCAGAATCGAGCGTGTTAATTAATAAAGCGGATATGGCTTTGTATCAAGCTAAAAAGGGGGGGAGAAATCAGGCCTATATCGTTGACGCCAACATTTTCCCAGTTTTAAACACAGTAGATACTACTGTTTTTACTAAGTAAGTTCAGATTTTCTAAAGCGAAAAAGAGGACAGCCAATATAAGTTGTATGAGATGGGTTACCTTAATAACCGCTTTGTATAAATAATAAGTGCTTGAAGAGTATTTTGTGACAGTGTTCAATTTTTTCTGGCTTTTTATCTTGTATTAGCGCACAATGCGCGCCTCTATAGTCGAGGCCCATGCTTGTGGTTGCTGTTGCAGAACCGTTTTATAGCCAAAGGGGCCCCGTTTCCGTTAGATCATTTATTGGGATCCCAATGCAAGAATCTGTTACAGAATTTCGCCAGTTAGATCTGGCCGACACACTACTATCCGCACTAGACTCAATGGGCTTCGTTGCGCCGACTCCTATCCAGGCGGCGTCTATTCCTCTTCTACTGACTGGTACTGATGCACTAGGTAAAGCGCAGACAGGTACTGGTAAAACAGCGGCATTCTCACTGCCTCTACTTAACAAACTGGATCTTGGTCAGCACAAGCCTCAGGCGATTGTAATGGCACCGACTCGCGAACTAGCGATTCAGGTTGCAGCTGAAATCAAGACTCTAGGTCAGAACGTTAAGGGCCTTAAGGTTCTAGAGATCTACGGTGGTGCTTCTATCGTTGATCAAATGCGTGCCCTTAAGAGCGGTGCCCACATTGTTGTTGGTACACCTGGTCGTGTTAAAGACCTTATCACTCGTGATCGTCTACACCTTGATGAAGTACACACGTTTGTACTTGATGAAGCAGATGAAATGCTAAAAATGGGCTTCGTTGACGACGTGACTTGGATCATGGAGCAAGCGCCAGAAACAGCACAGCGTGTTCTGTTCTCTGCAACTATGCCTCCAATGGTTAAAGAAATCGTTGACCGCTTCCTACGTGAACCTGCGCGCATCGACGTTGCTGGTGAAAACCGTACTGTTTCTCAGGTTGAGCAGCAGTTCTGGGTTGTTAAAGGCGTAGAGAAAGACGAAGCAATGATGCGTCTTCTTGAAACTGAAGATACTGATGCGTCTATCGTATTCGTACGTACTCGTCAGGACACCGAGCGTCTAGCTGACTGGCTATCTGCACGTGGCTTCAAAGCTGCTGCACTACACGGTGACATTCCTCAGTCTCTACGTGAGCGTACAGTTGATCACATCAAGAAAGGTGTTATCGACATCCTAGTTGCGACTGACGTTGTTGCTCGTGGCCTAGACGTTCCACGTATTACTCACGTATTTAACTACGACATCCCATTCGATGTTGAGTCATACATCCACCGTATCGGTCGTACAGGCCGTGCTGGTCGTAACGGTAAAGCGATCCTATTGGTTCGTACTAACCAGATCCGCATGCTACGTACTATCGAGCGTGTTACTAAGTCTCGTATGGAAGAAATTCAACTTCCGCTACGTGACACTGTCGCTGAAGCACGTCTGAACCGTCTAGGTCAGGAGCTAGAAGCACAGAAAGAAGAATCAAGCCTAGAAGCGTTTGTTGAGCTTGTAGAGAAGCTACAAGAAACCATCGAAGTTGATGCTGCAACACTAGCTGCAATGCTACTTAAGCGCCAGCAGGGTAACCGTCCTCTGTTCTACAAAGGTCCAGACCCAATGATTGCTGCTATCGAGCGTGACAAGCAGCGTCGTGAGCGCCGTCGTGAAGACCGTGGTGGTGAGCGTGGCGAGCGCCGTGAGCGTCGCAACTTCAACACTGCTGACTGGGATACTTACCAGCTTCAGGTTGGCCGTGAGCAAGGTGTTCAGGTTAAAGATATCGTTGGTGCTATCGCAAACGAACTTGGCCTAAGCAAAGAGTTCATCGGTGCAATCAAGCTTGCGCCAGAGCACACTTACGTTCAGCTTCCTAAGAAGATGACAAGCGAAGTGGCAGCACAGCTTAAGAAACTACGTATTCGTCAGAACGAAGCAAAAGCTGTAGTTGTGGCTGACGATGTACTGCGTGAGCACCGTCGTGGCGGCCGTGATGGCAACCGTGGTGGCTACCGTGGTAACCGCGATGGCAACCGTGACGGTAACCGTGAAGGCTTCCGCCCACGTCGTGATGGTGAGCGTCGTTTTGACCGCAACCGTGGCGGTGATAACCGTGGTAGTTTCCGTGGTGAGCGTAACCATGGTGCTCCACGTCGCGACCGTAAGCCTCGCTTCGAAGACTAATCGACCTAGATTGCACAATCTAGTTAGATGATTTGAGAATCCAGCCCTGAAAGGGGCTGGATTTTTTTATGCCTGCCAGTTTTTCCTTCTTCCAGTCATTCCAATGACTTATTATTAATACCACTTAGTCTGTTTTTTGAGACAGAGATAATTGTTCCTTGTGGCACACCCTCTATACTTTCCCAAATGGTTTGTAATAGGGAACACCGACATGACACCAGAAATCTCAACATGGTTAGCACGGGACCCTGATCCGGTAACACGTGAAGAGTTGCAGCAATTAGTTGATGCCAATCGCCAATCAGAATTAGCTGATAGGTTTTCAACCCGCTTGGCATTTGGTACCGCAGGACTAAGAGGGATTGTTGGCGCTGGGCCAAACCGCATGAATCGGTTGGTTATCCATGAAACCGCATTGGGGCTTGGCAAATACCTATTGCAGGTGGATCCACAATCGGCAGAGAAAGGGGTTGTGATTGGATACGATGCTCGTCCTGACTCACGCCAGTTTGCCCATGATGCTGCCTCAATGCTGACGTCATTGGGTATCAAGGTTTACCTAACCGAAAAAGTCGCTCCCACTCCAGTCGTTGCTTTTGGTGTCCGTCACTTACAAACAGCTGCAGGTGTGGTGGTAACGGCCAGTCATAACCCGCCTGCCTATAATGGCTTCAAGGTATATTGGGGCAATGGTGCACAGATCATCCCTCCTCATGACTCTGGGATTGCTGAGCAAATTGATATCGCCGCCACAGAAGATTTGCCACAGCACTCCATTGAAGATGGTGAGCGAGAAGGGCTGTTGCATTGGCTTAATGGCGATTTCTATACCGAATACCGCAGAACGCTCAACAATAGTTCTCTGTTATCTAATCACAACGAACCTGAAGCGCTGAGCTTAGCTTATACCGCGATGCATGGCGTGGGGGCTGAGTTGGCTGAATCTTTACTTGCAGATGCAGGGTTTACCAAGGTTTATAGTGTTGCTGCGCAGCGGGAACCCGATGGTGCATTCCCAACGGTTAATTTTCCTAACCCAGAAGAGCCGGGTGCGATGGATATGGTCATTGCCGAGGCAGATAAACACCAAGCGACTTTAGCTTGCGCCAATGATCCAGATGCTGATCGTTTTGCCGTAGCTGTGCGAACAGAAGAAGGCTTATATCAAATGCTAACAGGGGATCAAGTGGGCGTGTTGCTGGGGCATTATTTATTAACCCATGCGGCACCAACCCAAAATTTGGTTGGAACAACCATAGTGTCATCGACTTTGCTCAACAAGGTTGCCGAGTCGGTTGACGCGACTTTTTACCAGACCCTGACCGGCTTTAAATGGCTGACTAATGTTGCGATGGAAAAGCAGACAGAGGAGAGCCAGTTCTTGTTTGCCTATGAGGAAGCACTAGGCTATACCGTTGGTAATGTGGTGTGGGACAAAGACGGCTTATCCGCGCTCGTTGCCTTTGCCCAACTAACGGCTGAACTTGCTTCCAAAGGGAAAACGGTTTGGGACCAACTTGAGTCCATTTATCGCGAACATGGCCTGTATATCAATGCCCAGAGAAGTATTGCACTACAACCGGAGACGCCTCCAATCGGAGACAGTTTAAGGGCTTCTCCACCAAGCCATATAGCAGGGCGAGGAGTGGCCATAGTTGATGATCTGAAAACATCAAAACGTACCCACTCGGATGGGCAAACGGAAGTGATAGATTTACCGCCAAGTGATGTTCTGATTTACCACTTGGATGATGATTCTCGAGTTGTTGTTAGGCCATCAGGTACAGAGCCCAAACTGAAATGCTACTACGAAGTGGTTGAAGCGATGAGCCACGAGGATTGTTTTAATCACGTGCAGCAACGTGCAGTAGAGGCGATGAATGATTTGATAACAAAACATCAGGCATCGTTAGGGTAGGACAGACTTCAGCCAGAGCACCTTTATTCTGTGTTCTGGCTGGGTTGAATGTTTTTCCAGCAATCATTAGTCGGGATTGTTTCTTTCGACTTGATGAATGCTGTTAGTTCTTACGTTGTTCGTTGAGTTCTGCGTAAGTATGCAGCAAATCTGTTAGGACTTTAATCCAGCCAAATGCATCTGTAGGCGCGTTGCTAAGTAGTTTTTCAACCTGCTCACAGTGCTGCTCGAGCGTAACCGCTTCTTCAAGGTTGAATGACATTGCATAGAAGTGCCATAAGATAAGGCGGCTTGTGCGCTCTATGTTCTGCTTGGCATTGTCCGATTCAGCAAAAGCGGCACTCACTTCACCAAGCGCAATGGCAGTCATACGCAGCATGGCATCAAATTGTGCCGATTTCATGCGATCTTCGCTGTCGATCTCTTCCTGTTCGAAGGTAAAGATCTCTTGCATCATATCTTCAGGCACCATGCGGCCGATCACTCGCAAGCTGAATTCTTCAAGCTCATGGCGTGGCATCGTCATCAGGCACTCTAGTTTATAATCGCGTTCCATTGTTTCTCTGCTTGGCTATCAGTTGTGGGGCGCGTATTTTGCTCGATTTTGCGCTTAATTTCCAGCGATGTCGTGGAGTTGGCTTTGTTTACTGGGTGAAGTGGTGATATGGGGGGCGTGAATGCTTTGACAGATTACTGACAAAGCACCTTGCACCTTGCGGTAAGGTCGGCGCGAATTTGTAACGAAAGCGACATTATGACCAAGCAACAGAAGCGTATTGAGCCTCAAATAACCGAGCTGGATATCCCATCATCTGAATCCTCGGCCCCAAAGAAAAGTGTTAAGCCTCGCCGCTCGTACCGTAAATTGAAATTTGCGTTACTGGGTGTATGCCTGCTGACCACTGGTGGCATTGTTAAAATGGGTTTTGATATTAACGATGAGGTGACAGCAAAGTTCGAGGGGCAATTGTGGCAACTTCCTTCTGTTGTCTATGCTCGTGAACTGTCGCTGCAGCCCGGTGTACTGGTCCGTTATGAAGACTTGGTCAATGAGTTGGAGGCGTTGAAGTACCGTAAGGTCAGCAACCCAACCCGTCCTGGTGAATACTCTACCAGCCGTCTAACGGTCGAAATGATCCGCCGTCCATTTGAATTTCGCGATGGTCAGCAGGAAGCCAGGCACGTTGTTGTGAAGTTTGACTATTCCAAGGTCAAATCAATCACCGAGGTTGAGTCAAATCGGGAGCTTGGCTATATCCGTGTTGAGCCGAAATTGCTTGGTATGCTCGAGGCACAAACCGAAGAGCAGCGTATCTACCGCCCGATGGATGAAATGCCCAAAGACCTAATAGGTGCACTGATTGCGACAGAAGATAGAGACTTCTACGAGCATGATGGTGTCTCACCAACGGCCATCGCGAGGGCTTTTATTGCAAACGTCAAAGCGGGGCGCACGGTTCAGGGGGGCAGTACGCTAACCCAGCAATTGGCCAAGAACATGTTCTTGACCAGCGAGCGCAGCCTTTGGCGTAAGGCTCGTGAAGCCTATATGGCACTGATCATCGATTATCGTTACAGCAAGGATCAAATCCTTGATGCGTACTTGAATCAGATCTATCTGGCACAAAGTGGCCGAGATGCCGTACATGGCTTTGAATTAGGTTCGCGATTCTATTTTGGCTTGCCGCTGTCTGAGCTTCGAGTCGATCAGCAAGCCTTATTGGTTGGCTTGGTTAAAGGCCCGTCGTATTACAATCCCTGGCGCTACCCTGAGCGAGCCAAGAACCGTCGAGACCTTGTGTTGCAACTGATGTTTGAAAACGGTGTGTTGGAGCAAGATGATTACCTAGCTGCCGTTGATAAGCCACTTGATATCCAAGAAAAAGGCACGATTTCAAACCGGCAGCCGGCATATTTTGGTCAGTTACAACGGGAGCTTGCGGCGAAAGTACAAAACTATCAGGCAGGCCAGGGACTGAGGTTATTTACAACGCTAGATCCTCGCTCTCAGGAAATGGCTGAGCAGTCAGTACGTAAAATTATTCCCAAGTTAGAATCAAAGGCTGGCGACCAGCTTGAAACGGCTGTGGTTGTTGCTGATCGGGTCAGTGGCGAAATACGTGCAATGGTGGGTGGTTCGCGTCCTGGATACGATGGTTTTAACCGCGCAGTGGATGCAAAGCGTCAAATTGGTTCGGTCGTTAAACCGGCTGTCTACCTAGCAGCACTTGAAATGCCTAAGCGCTTTTCCCTTGCAACCAGCTTGCAAGACAGGCCATTGACGTTAAAGGGGCAAAACGGGGAAAACTGGTCTCCGCGTAACTATGATCGCCAATATCGTGGTGAAGTCCCATTGTATAGTGCATTGGCGAAGTCGTATAACATCCCGACAGTGAACCTCGGAATGGCTGTTGGTTTGGATGAAGTTATCGATACCATGGAAAAGCTAGGTATTGATAAAAATGAAGTACCTAAGTTGCCGTCTATGTTGTTGGGGGCATTTACTTTGACCCCGGTCGAAGTGACACAGATGTATCAAACTATCGCTAGCGGTGGCCATAGGACGGAATTATCTGCATTGGGTGCGGTTGTTGATAGTGAAGGAAAGATCCTCTATCAATCTTTGCCTGTGTCGACCCAAGCCGTATCGCTACAGGCGGCTTGGTTAACCATGTATGGCCTTCAACGTGTGGTAAGCGAAGGGACAGGGCGTTATCTGAATTCTTTGCTGCCGTCTTCACGCCTAGCCGGTAAAACCGGAACCTCAGATAGAGGTCGGGACAGCTGGTATGTTGGTGTAGATGGCCGTGAGGTCGTAACGGTCTGGATGGGGCGTGATGATAACAAGGCCGTTAAACTGACGGGTTCATCTGGTCCGTTGCGTTTGTACGCAGACTACATCCAAAGCCGAGATCCTGAGCCTCTGGTGTTGCAAACCCCGGCTCAAGTTACCGATTTTGATTATTACCGGGATCAACGAGGTGTGCTATCACAAAGCTGTGTAGGCCAAACTCACCTGCCAGCCTGGGATCCTCAAGGCACGCTAAAGCAAGGCTGTGTCAAGAAGGTAGAGAGCTTCTTCAAACGGCTATTTGATTTTAATTAAACGCGCTGATTGATAGCAAGAGACAGTACAACTAAGGAATACCCCCAACCCTTTTTTTGGTTTGGGGGTATTTTTGTATTGCTATGCAATTAGCAAAAAATAGTCAGTTGTTTATTGGTTGCTATAAATAATTCAATTAAAACATAGTCTTAAATTGGTTTTTGAGTTGGCGTACTAATTGCCTGATTGGTCGTATAGATCAAAAGGAGTAGGCAATGAGTATAATCGCAGGCATATTTTCTCCCCGCTGGACGCCGGAGCTGACCGCGGTCAAACACAATATTGAGAGACATATATCTCGTAACCAGGAAGATAGACGACAAACTTTCTCAGACTCCTCATTATTCCTTTGCCATGTCGATTACCAATGTTTCGGCAAGCCAGCAAAGGCTGACAATGAACACAGTTTTGCTGTTGCAGCAGGTCATCCGTTGCTGTCCCAATGTGTTCAGCACGACTTGCAGGCACTTACTGACAGTGCCAGTCCGGACAAACTCTTGCTGGAAGGGGAGGGAACATTTTGTGTATTTCATTATCAAAAAGAACCACAAATTTTGTCGATATATACAGACAGTTTAGCGATTAGGCCGTTTTATCTTATGCACTATCAGGGTGCGGTAGTATTTAGTACTTGCCTTCGGATATTCCCAGAACTGGGAGTTCCATTGGACAATAACCTAGAAGCACTGACAGAAATTGCCACATTGGGTTATCCACTGGCGAGTAAAACACCGTACAACCAAGTGATAGCGTCTCGGCCAGGAGAAATGGTTGAAATTTCTAACCCGAAGCTAATGGAAGAATCTGTAGATATCAAGCGACGTCGATACTTTTGCTGGGCTAACTCGGATATTGAAACGTGCTCCTTGGAAGAAGGGGTATCACGCTTAGATGCTGGTTTCAAACAGGCTGTAGAGCGATATCTAGGCTCGGATACATCAACAATAAGTACATTATCCGGTGGGTTGGACTCTCGCACTCTCGCTACAGAATTGCAGCGCAGGGGTGTTGAGTTAGAGTGCCTGAACTTTTCGCGTAACCACTCACAAGATGCTTCCTATGGTCAGGAGTTTGCTGCCTATCACCACATTCCCCTTCATAGTATCCGTGTGACCGATACCCAAGAGCTTACGGTCGAGCAAAGACTCGGCAAGCATTGGCAATCGGAGAGCTTTGAATATTATGACAAATTAGCTCGCCCGAGGCTTTTCTGGTCCGGAAATGGTGGCAGTGTCTGCGTGGGACAAATCTACACTGGTGAAGCAATTGTCGAGGCATGTAAACAAGAAAACCTCGAACTATTGGTAGACTGTTATTTAGAACAGCAGATGGCATACATTCCTCAGCGACTTATCAAGCAAGGCGCAATGTTTCAGCAGCGATTGCGGGAGAATATAATCGATAGCTTCAGGGAGTATGCGCATCTACCTTTGCTCAAAGCTTATCAACTTTTCTTATGGGAAAATGATCAACACCATCATGTTGCTTTACCCTTTGAAGACATGGATCTTTTTCAGTTGGATTTCTGCTTGCCGTATTATAGCAAGTCAGTACTGAAAGCCATGTTTGCGATGGATACGCATTGGGCGTTGAGACACGGCATCTATATGGAGTGGCTGCAACAGTTTTATCCGCAGGCGTTACAAACGCCTTGGCAGACATATCCCGGCCATATTCCTTGCCCCATTGATGTGGATAAGCCTAAAGCGAGCCAGTGGCAGTTCTCTTTGCCGACAAAGACCAAAAACCAATTGCTCTGGGAGGGTTTTTCAACAGTATTCAGTGAAAATACTGAAGTATTCAATCGTTCGGTATTGGGACTGCAATGTGTATTAACCGCATTAAGGCTATATGACTGCACGCCGGGACTGACAATGGTTAAGCGGATGAATACTTTTATGCTTTGACTTGGGTAAAGGTAGGTTATGGGCTAGAATGAACCGCTTGTTAAAACGTTCGGAAATTATACATGCGATTACTGAAAGCGACCGTGCACCCTGATTTACAACACCTAGAAACGCCTGAGCTCAATAGCAATACGTTTCACCGTAAGGCTGCACGGGGCATCATTCTCAATGGTGACAATATCTTAATGCTGTATACCGAGCGTTACCACGATTACACCTTACCCGGCGGTGGTATCGATGAGGGTGAAGACGCCATTGAAGGTTTGGTTCGTGAGCTAGAAGAAGAGACCGGCGCACAGAACATTCGTGATATCCGTGAGTTTGGCCTTTATGAAGAATACCGCCCATGGTACAAGCCTGATTTTGATATCATGCACATGCACTCTTACTGCTACGTTTGTACTATCGATGAGAAACTCGGCGACACCAAGCTGGAAGACTATGAAGTGAAAAACGGGATGAAGCCGGTTTGGATCAACATCTTTGATGCGATTGCTCACAATGAACACACAATTGCCAACAGCGAAAAGAAAGGTATGTCTATTGAGCGTGAAACCTTCTTGTTGAAAACTATTGCAGCTGAAATACTTGGGAAGGCAGTGCCTAACGCGAGTACTTTTGAATTAAAAGCGGCTAGCTAAGCACATCGCTCATTAAGCGTAGACAATGGATTTATCTTTGAACGGCCTCATATTGAGGCCGTTTTTTTATCCAGAAATGTAAATCATGATTTTCTAGGCATGTCTTAATGTTTGGCTCAGGCTATTAGGGTGATCTTGGAATACTTATTGGTAGTGTGATCTTTCGCATGCTTAGTGCAATAGTGAAAATTAATTTCACGATATTCCATTTATGGAGAAATTTTTGCTAATTATTGTGCTTATCGCAAGGTAAAGAATAAAACATTTTTCTCAAGATAGCTGTACATTAACCTCATAAAGAGAAGGGCTTATATCTCCTCATTTTGCATTTCAATAAGCCCATAGCCCTACCTATTAGTATTAAGGTGATGAACATGAAAAAGCATCTATGGAATGGTTTCATTGAAACTGTAAAGCGTGAAGTGGTTCCGGCATTGGGTTGTACCGAACCTGTATCTGTTGCTTTGGCTGCTGCTTTGGCGACGCGTGAGTTGGCGTGTACTCCGGCTCAAATCGATGCTTGTGTTTCTCCAAACTTGATGAAAAATGGTATGGGGGTTGGCGTACCTGGTACCGGCATGGTCGGTTTACCGATTGCAGCGGCCGTGGGCGCACTGGCGGGTGATGCCGATGCCGGCCTTGAAGTGCTGAAAAATATTACTTCAACAGACGTTGAAAAAGCCAAATTAATGCTGGATAGCGAATCCGTATCTATAGGCGTTGCTGATGTCAGCAATATTTTATTTGCCAAAGTGACCGTCAGCAACGGTGCTGACTCCGTAACCGTGATTATTGCTGATAGCCACACACGTGTTGTTTCTATTGAAAAAAATGGTCAGGTATTATTTATCGCCGACCAAACAGGTTCAGCTCAGCCTGCGGTGAAACAGAATATTTTCGAGCAAGCAACCGCTCACGATATTTTCGAGTTTGCCTTGAATGCGCCAATTGAAGACATTGACTTTATTTCACAGGCTTACGCGCTGAATGATGAACTATCGAAAGAAGGTTTGACGGGGAAATACGGTTTGCAAATCGGGGCAACATTCCAACGAAATGTTGATCGTGGCTTGCTGACGGGTGGCCTTTTGACCGATATTCTGCGCCGAACATCAGCGGCTTCTGATGCCCGTATGGATGGTGCAATGAAGCCAGCAATGAGTAACTCAGGTTCAGGTAACCAAGGTATAGCAGCAACGATGCCGGTCGTGGTGGTGGCAGAGCATGTCAAAGCGAATCATGAAACAACAATTCGCGCCCTAATGATGTCACATTTAATGGCTATTTATATCAAGAGTTACCAAAACAAACTGTCAGCGCTTTGCGGTGCAACCACTGCTTCAATGGGCGCAGTAGCTGGCATGACTTGGTTGCTCGGTGGCCAGTTTAGTCATATTAGCAACGCAATTTGTAGCATGATCGGTGATATCACTGGCATTATTTGTGATGGTGCCAAAACAAGTTGTGCAATGAAGGTCTCATCGTCTGCCAGTGCAGCGATTAAAGCCGCGTTAATGGCTCTTGATGGTATTCGTGTAACAGGTAATGAAGGGATAGTTGCAGATGATGTTGATGCTTCAATCCGAAATATGTCAGCACTAGCCAACGGCGCAATGACCCAAACCGATGTTCAGATCTTGGAGATCATGGTTCACAAATGATCGCTAACTAGTGCATCACAAATAGTGAAAAAGGGCACTAAGGTGCTCTTTTTTATCCCTTGAATATGGCTTGCGTTGCAGTGGATCTGACTTCTGAAAAACTTGAACCCGGTGTCAATGACTTCATCTTGGCAATGAAATCAAGCCGAATTTTGGTGTATTGGTATTGGGTTTTACACACCAGCCATTCAGAGCGGTCAGGGTGAATTTCGGTGTTGATACATTGGCCTTCTACAGTGCTGTCATCCGTGAGTTCAAGCAGGACGTCATAGTGGGCATCACAGGCTTGTTCGAGATAATTTTGCAACCTGTAGTCTATGGGTTGGTATCTATTGGTCATAACGCGGTCTCTGTAATTAGGGGCTGCGTTGTTGTTTTGGCCCCAAGTTGAGTTGAAGTTGGATCAAGATTCCACAGCCACCACATAAAAGCGTAGTTAAGAATGAGAATCTCGCTTAAAACTGAAACAACTTGAAATGATTTAATGAGTGAATAATCGTTTAGGGGTAGAGGCCACTACCCAATCGTAGTGACCTCTGGGGGAAGCTTAAACAGCGATACTTGCTGGTTGTAGGTACTGCTGCCACGCATCGTGATAAAGGGACTTCGACGTAGCGCGCAGTTTGTTAATTTGAGCCATTTCAAATTCGCTTTGTGGACGGCTCTGGCTCAGTGCCGTACGCTCAATATGCTGAATCTGCTCGTAAATCTTGTGTTCTTCACCATTCTTCACATCAGAAATTGCATCTAGGTGCAACTGAACCTCAGCAATCAACTCAGAGCCTGGTAGTTGAACCAGTAGTTTCAAATCACGGTAGCCCGAGTCGGTTGGCGATTTAAAGCGGTTTTTAACCGATACAATCGTCGCCTCTTTACTAATGAGCTCGTAGGCATGAACCAGACCTGAAATATCTTCAGCGACTAGAGACGCACGGGCAAGGTCAGTAATCTTGCTGGCATCGCCATTAAGCTCGGTAGCGATTTTCTTTTCTGCTCGTTCTCGAGATTTAACATCAGGCATGACGATGTTGGTGTTTGTCATCAGACCCACTTCGTTCATCAGGTTCGCCAGTTCCTGTTGGGCAGAAGGGGCTACTTTGTATAAATCTTCAAAATTGTGGTGTGGCTGCTGAATATCAGCTGCGCGCCAGCTCTCAATGCTATAAAGACCGCTCAGGCTTTTCTGGAACGACTTTTTACTGGCTTCTGAATGCTTTGGTGATACCTCATAATCTTGTCCAGAGTAGTCTGCCATCAATGGTGTTGCCATCGCTGACCCACGGGTCAGGAAAAACAGAACAAAACACGTTCGAAGTACAGATTTCAAATCCATCAAACAACTCCTTGGTTGCCCGATCAGATCGGGCATCATACGTAAAAAGGTGCATCTCAGCGGGCAGGGCCTGCTCAGAAAAAGCGACGTATTTATTTGAGTTGCTAGCTACTCTACGCTTGCTAGATTAGCAAAGTTATCTGAACGCTGGATGAATTTGGAAAATTCATTGATGAGAGTTAACAAAGCGCTGACAGAATATGTGATAAATCACTGAAATAAAAAGGGGAGCAAGTTGCTCCCCTTCGAAAATAATTTTCATTAACTTGCCATTGCAAGCGGTTCAGGTTGTAAGTATTGGTGCCAAGCTTGCTGATACATATGCTGTGATTGTTTGCGCAAGGCTTTGATTTTGGCTACTTCGATATCATTCAGTACCCGCTGCTCAAGGGTTGCTTGGCGCTCTATGTGCTGAATAGATTCGTAAATGTCGTGTTCAGGGCCACTTTTGATTTCTGCAATGCTATCAAGGTGGAGCTGAATTTCAGCAATCAAGCCAGATTGAGGTAACTGAACCAGCATTTTTAAATCACGGTAACCAGAAGATGCTGGTTGCTTGAAACGGTTCTTGGTTTCTACGATAGTGCTTTCACGGCTAAGGTGATTGAATGCATCAACTAAAGAAGAGATATTATTGGCAACCAGTGTCCCACGAGCGAGATCAGTAAGCTTTTCTGGTTGACCATTGAGTTCGGTTGCGATTTTCTGCTCAGCACGTTGGCGAGACTTAATACCCGGGATGATAGGTTTTGCTTCTGTATGGAGGCTGATTTGAGTCAGTAGTTGCTCCAGTTCTTGCTGGGCGGCGTGAGCATGGTGGTATAGCTCGTCGAAGTTATGGTAAGGCTGGCTCAATGTTTCTTGGCGGAAGCTAGGTATTGAAAATAAACCGCTTAGTGAGCGTTGGAAGTTATCCTTGGTGTCTTGTGTTGGGGATGGAAGCTTAAACTCCGAATCAGTAAATTGTGGTACTGCTGCGTTGGCAACGGGGCCACGTCCGAAAACACATAACAGAACAAAACATGTTCTGAACAAAGACTTCGCGATCATTGGATCTCCTTGGTATCACCGCTCTAACTTCAAGCGGTATACGTAAGATATCTGGGCGGAGGCTGGGTTTTCAATATGAACCAAGGCGAAAAGTGGATGGCAAATTATCATCCTGTGACGCGCTTCCCAATCAACAGATTTGCAATGTGACCTAGGCCGTAAATAGGAAGTTATTCTTTTAAGGGCGGTATGGCAGCAAAGTGAGCGCGTTGTCACACTTGATTGTTTTCTATCCAACAAGCGCCTTGGCGGGGGGCTACAGCGGGGGGCTGTGGCAGAAGCATTACGATGACTATGCACAAAGTGCTAGAATGCGCTGGTGGTGTTACTTAAGAGAGTTATGATGCAACAAAATTTAATGATTATCTTTGCGGCGATTTGGTTGGCTATGGCTGCTGGCAGCTATATGTTGTTTCAAAGAGGGAAGGATGTTGCAAGAAAGCGTCGTCTGTGGCCGATCTATACCATTGCAAGCAATGTTGTGATTGCTGCGGTGATTGTTTATGTGCAGCCACCAATGCCAATGATGCTGGGATTGTTGGCGTTTATGGTACCGCTGACATGGTTGACGATTCGATCAACCAAGTTTTGTGATGGTTGCGGAAACCCATCACGATCACCATTTTTTATGAAGCCACCTGAAAAATGCTCCCATTGCCAGAAAAAACTGTAAATTGAGAGCACTTATCCTACGCGCAGGCCCTTTCAATCAGTGGGGCCTCATCAAACTGAATGCCTTGCCAGCCGTATTTCATAAAGTGACGAATATTCTGGTGATCATTTCCGTCTGGATTCTGAAGTACATCGATACGGTAGTAGTCACCAAAGCAGGCAAGAGTTTCAGCTTCAGAGAGCTTATTTAGCTTTGCAAATGCAAAGATCCGGCACGATCCCTCATTGGTTCCAGCGTCGTTGATCAGGGTGTCGTTACCCAACCCGTTGGTAAACGGGACCGGTTGGTATGTGTAGTTTCTCTCAATAGCAGTCATTACTTCAGGAAATGAGACTGAATCAGGCTGGGATTTGAGCTTAGCGAGAAGCGCTTCCATGGCTAATATCCTTAAAATGAGGGGCGAAATGATGATATCGCCCCCGAGTTATTGGTTGCTATTGGTTGGTCTAGCGGTTTCCTGTTTTTTTTGCTTGTTGTTTCAGTTCAAAATCAAGCTCATCAGGGAATACCACAAGACCGTCTTCGTCCTGGTTTGGGAAAATAACGATAGCCAGCTCATCGTCTTCAAGGCCGTATGTCCAGCGACTGTGCCATTTATTTAGGGAAATAGCTTCCGCTTTGCAATCTTCCCATTCGCCAGTTGCCCAAGATTCGGCAAATTCTTTGTTTGGCCATACTGGTACACAGTCCTCGTCATCGGTATTGAGCATGACACAGCCATGTTCATCCGTCAGAATCCAGATTTCGCGGTTACTCACCACTTCTTTCACCAAATACTTGTAGCGCTTTTCAGCGTCATAGCCTTGAATTTGTTCGATTTGGCTTGGATCTAATGGCGTAGACATTCTTATTTTCCTGTTACACATAGTAGTAGCGACATAGCATAGAGGAAAATTAGACTTTAGTCATGAAAATAGCCTTACCCGCAATGGGTAAGGCTATTAAAAGAAAGGCAGTTGAGCAGAATGGTTAGCGCAGAGTATAAGGAACTCGAACTGTCAGCTGGAAGTCGGGGGCATCTGCGGTCAAACCTGCATTCACACCCACGTTCAATGTGGTTTCAGGGTTGATAGCATAGTTAGCGCCCATAGAGATAGAGTCAAGCTGGAGCAGTTTGGCATCATCCTGAGTACTGCCATTAACTTTAGACTTGAGGATAGTTCTATGACTCATACCTAGACTAAAAGACAGTTTAGGATTAACAGCAAAACCCATACCTGCACTGATGCCTATAGTATCTCCGAGGTCGATTTCATTTTTGGTAGTTACGCCATTCAATTCAGAGCTAACATCATCTTTAATGTTCCAGATGTAGCTTAGGTTGGCATAAATGACAGCGGGATCCATGGGCATAATCATCGTTAGACTTGGTTCAATACTGGGGAATCCAGAGCCTGTCGGAAGTTCTTCTAAACCAAATTCGGTTGAAGCAGGAACGTCATAAGGGGATGTCCCTGTTGTTGTTTTAAAGCGTAGTCCTGCTATCCAGTACGGCGCTGTTTCCATATTGATCTGGTATTTAAATGCAGCTTCGATATCTCCAATGTCACTACCATCAAAAGTGGTAGTTGTAGCCCCCTCGGCTGGTGTATTTGTATCCCTTTTAGACACTGAATCATAGCGGTATACCCAAGGGATCCGGGCTTCGACCTCTAAGCGGTTGGTAATGCCATAACGGCCAGTTAGGCCGAAAGTGAGTGTTGTTCTATCGGTGTCGCTAGCTTCAATTAAGCCAACGATAAGGGAGGGTAGTACGGTATAGCCGACGACTGAAACCCTGTTTGACGAGTTTTGTGTAAAAGAGAAGCTGGTATCAAGTACAAATGACCCCTTTGGTGTAAGAACACCAGGTAAATCAGGGTCAAGGAGATCGCCGAAGGTTTGCACTCGTTTTGGCTTTTCACTAGGTTGCGATGAGTTGGTTGCTTGCTCGGTTTCTGCTGCAACCGTTCCTGATATCAAAGCAAGAAGCGCGATATAGCTTTTGTTGTTGAAAATACTCACGATTTCCTCACTTAATTCACTGAGCTTACCCATAAGTAATATTGTGGTTATTGCTTTTATTTAACTACGGTAAAAAACTGATAGTTATTGAATAAGAAAATCATAGTAGAGGTGAGAATTATATGGTACTTAAGAATCTTATTCTCGGTCTTATTAGTGAGAACAGATCTTTTATTTCTTTAAAATGAGAAAGTGATATTGTTGTTGATGAAATGAAGCAATATTCTAACTATTGAAAATATGAGAATGAATTTCATATTTTTTACGTTATAAACGCAAGGAATTAAAAGGAAAAGTTCAGAATAAAAAGCACAAAAAATTATTAAAAATAATACAGGGGCTTTTCTTGCCAACACTATATTTAAATTATCTCGCGAACACGGCGAGTGATTATAAGAAAATAACTACTAAATATATTTGGAGTATGACCA
>NZ_JACSOF010000023.1:0-54396 GCF_014349205.1 Photobacterium sp. BZF1 | reverse complement strand
TTAGCGCGAGTGGCTATGGAAAACAGTTCTTGATGCTACTGACATATCCATATCATCTGTCGCGACAACTTTTACTGAGCGGCTGGCGTTCAATGACAGCGGGATAAAGACTCGACCATGCTCATCAGTGGTAAATGACGACCCGTTGAGTTGAGGGACATTGGTTACATTCACTTTAAGCCCTGCTGCCGGAGCTGATTGATCTGTTGCCTTGATATGAAGACCTGAACCTGAATCTGTAATGTTGAGATCAACAGCTGAAGCTGACATTGAACCGACAAGTAAAGTTGATAGCGCGATTGATTTAAGCATGTTGTATTCCTTCTCTGACTGTTTCATTGCTTCGAAACTAAACCGTTTCGTTTTGTTAATTTAAATGTAGGCTCGGCTATTGAAGCTGTCAAGAAAATAAAACTGATTAGTTTCGATTTTTTGTTTGCATTCCCAGAGAGTCAACAGAGTCGTCAGGCGAACTGAGCAATTTCGTTCAAGTTTTTTATTGATGAGTTGAATATATTGGCGTAGGAATAATGTGAGAGACTCTGGTTAGGGAGTTGTGTTTCGAGGAGATAGGCGCGTGGAGCAAGGGAATCACTTTACATACACTGGCAGCACTCTGCAAGACAGCGTGTCTATGCTGAGCGCGACCATGAGTGATTTCAGTTACGCCAAGCATGCCCATGAAGAGTATTCGATTGGACTGACGCTGCAAGGCCGGCAAGATTTTTTTTGCCGCAACGCCTTCTACAAGAGTACACCGGGCAACATCTTGCTGTTTAACCCAGAAGATATCCATGATGGTCATTCTGGTGTAGAGCAGACTCTGGAGTACGTGATGCTTTATATCCACCCGAAGGACCTGCACCCACTCTTTCAGGCGTTGGGACACAAGAAGCACACCACGCTCAGGCTAAATGACACCCTGATTAATGACCCAATACTCCGCCACCAGATTTACGGTATGTCTCAGCGACTGCATGACAACGTATATTCAAGCATTGAGCATGAAGCAGGCTTGTTTCAAATCGCTCAATCCTTGGTGCGCCTGCATGGAAGCCTTGAATTACCCAGCCAACGCACCCGTGCAGATAGGCTGCTACTGCAAGCTAGAGACTTCATCATCGCCAACCTTGCCAGTGACATCACGATTGATGACATTGCCAACGTGGCAAACATGTCTAAGTTTCACTTCATCCGTGCGTTTCGCGAGCACTTTTGCATTACTCCACACCAATATGTTTTGAATTGTCGTATTAACTACGCGCGAAAAGAGTTACTTGCTGGGCACAATGCGACGCGGGCAGCCATTGTTTCTGGGTTTGCCGACGCGAGCCATTTGAACCGTAACTTCAAGCGAGTATTTGGTATGACACCAAAACAGTACCAACTTCAGTGGACTCGTTAAAAACACGAGCTAATGCTTTATCTTGGAGCTAGTCATGTCAGAAATATTCGCCTACGCGATTGGAGTAATGTACACCCCAGGCCCGATAAACCTACTTGGGTTACATAGTGGATTGAACAGGAAAACACGTTCTCACCTTGGCTTTTTCATTGGTGTGGGAACCGCGATGTTTATTCTATTTGTTTTCCTGGGATATGTTGGCCTTCAGGTTATTAATCCCCAAGTACTGCCCTTTGTCAGCCTCGCGGGATGCGCTTACATTTTATATATTGCATGGAAGGTAGCAAACGCCAATGTAGAGCTTACCCAAAGTCATTCAAACTCAGCCACCCTGCGTTTCAGGGACGGACTTTTCATGCAGTTACTCAACCCCAAAGCCCTTCTTGCAACCTTGCCTATCTCTACGATTCAGTTTCCGAGTGTCGGCATTACGGGGGTTGCGATTGTATTGTGGTCATCGGTTCTTGCCATACTGGCCTTCGGTGCTCCAACGGGATACTCATTGGCGGGCCTAGTGTTGGGAAAACGTATTTCGAAACCAAGTTACTTCAAAACATTCAACCTTTTGATGGCTGCATTACTGGTGTACGTATCGTTGACAATTGGATACGAGCACGTGATTACACCTCTGGTAAAATATACGCCCGAGCTATTCACATAACTCAGGCGCTGCAAGCAATGAATGGCATGAGGCTAGAAACGGCGGTCCACTGCTAGTGTGATTTGCTGGGTGTCATCCAACTCGTGCTGGCTACCGTTAATATCCATATCAAGATAGCGGTAAGAGAGATCAACACTCCAATTTTGTGGCAAGCGGTATTGCAAACCCACTTGACCGCCCCAGGTGAAGTGGGTCCGGCTTCTGTCATCAAATTTATTGTTGTAAAGACCCATTGTCGGCCCGATAAACCCCGCCAACCGCCCATCAAAAGCGAATGGCATCATGTAGTCATAAGATAATGTCATCAAGTGCATATAGTGCTTATACTTCTCCCCTTCCGCTCGGACATCATCATCCTTGTAGGAATAGGCCGCAGTGATACGGTGGTCTTGTTCAAGGATTGCCCCTGCTCGAAGCTGGAAATGCGCACTTTCACTGTCTTTTTCAACGGTACGTTTTATTTCATCTTGCTGCCAACCAACACCCGCCCCAACAAAAAAATCCGTTGCCAACGCAGGTGTCGCCACAGCTATCGAAATAATGCTAATCAAAGATAAACACCTCATTATTCACTCCTTTCTCTGCTGTAACATGGAACAACAACTCCATATTACTAAGCTGACAAGGAATATCTTTGCACCAGATCTGAGTTTTTACTCTAATTTTAACCAAAGTCAATATTGTTCAGTTTTTATACAGAAATAGATTACCTAAACTCAAATAGCTCTCGATGAAAGGCTTTTGAAGGTAACTTTGCTTTGGCAAAATCTCTTTCGAGTCGCTTACCAAGCTCGGACGGGCCGCAGAACCATACACTGCATTGATTGATATCTTGGACATTGCTGATAATTTCTTCACTGTCAAAGCGGCTTTGTGAAGTAGTATCCCTTACATGCAAGTCAACACCGGCCTCTGTCGCTCTTTGCTTTAGCTCTGCTAACAATGCACTCTCCTTCTCACGGAAACTGTAATACAAGCTCACTGTCTTATTTTTTCCAACAGCTTCTATCGCGGTAAGAAATGGTGCGATACCAATACCTGCCGCAAACCAGATATGCTGTTTTGCCTCATCGTCAAAATTAAAGCAGCCGTAAGGGCCTTCAACCTGTGCAACCTGCCCCACTTTCAGCCTATTGACCAGCGCGTTGGTGTAATCACCATTCGCTTTGATAAGTAGACGAACGGTGCCATCACGATGACAGGCAGAGGCAAGACTAAATGGGTGTGCTCGCTCTTTATCACCAAACCCAATAAAGGCAAACTGTCCTGGCTTAAACTGAAATGCCTCCGTGTTTTTGGGGTCGACCTTAAGCACCACTTCCACACCATTGTTCATGGGTGTGAAACGCTCTACTTTTGCAGGGTAGCGCTTCTGTTTTCCATTAAAGCCTAAGATAGTCAATAAGCTGCCTACTGTTGCAAGTGTGCTGGTCATAAGTAGTACCAAGCCAGGGAAAGTCAGCCACAGGCTAGCATCGAAAAACATCACCATATGCAGCACCAGCAGCAAATATAAGTACGGGAACAACTTATGTGAAAGTTGAAATACATTGTGTTTGAATTTCTTTATCCAGGCTATCAGGACAAAGGCTGCGGTAAAATAGAAACCATATTCGCCGATGAGCTGTGCAGGGTCCCCCAGCGCTTCTACCAATGTCCAGAACGGGAAGGTTTCGTCTTTAGGCGTAACAAACCCCAGATCCATGGCGAAATCATCACTCAAAAAGCTGGCCCAGTGAAACAAGGCCGAGAATGCGGCTGAAATTCCAAGGTACTTATGTAGCCGGTACTGTTGATCGAGGCCGCCCAACCATTTCTCTATTGGCCACCTCACTACTGGCCAATGCTTAACAGAGAGAATGATGCACAGCGACATCAAAATCATAGAGGCCATTCCAGTGTAGGTAACCAGATAAGTACGTACCTGCCAAAACAACGACCACTCAGGCGTTGCTTCTCCGATATTGAAGATACTGACTGGAAGCAGCAAAGCTACAAACACAATGCCAAAGCAGAACAATAAATTTCTATTCATGGGTTCTTCCATATAACAGCTCATTTGCACTGCAAACCAGAGTATCAATGAAGATGTGAAAAAATCGTTGAGTCACTATCCTAACGAGACAGAACAATAAGCTGGCATTTTCAACGGTGAGATTGGCGTTGTTGGCAGGTTACAAGTTTTGTGGGCTAAGATTTTCTTGTTAACTGAAGGTCATGGAGTAGAGAATGAAAAATTTGATTGTGCATAGTGCTTTGTTTGTCACGCTAGGATTAACCACTATTGCAAGCTATGCAGCAACAGACGCCAAGCTTATTACTGAGCAAGATGCCATAAAAGCGGCTTTGGCAGAAGTCGGAGTGGAAGTGCTTGGCATCCGCTTTGACGAGCCTGATACCCAATGGGATGTCTTTGTGAGACAGGGCGACAAGGCATTCGAGATAGAAGTTGACGCCAAAAGTGGCAAAATCATTGCCGCAGAGGAAGAGACCCTAGCGGAAATACAAGCGGAACTCTCCGGCGACCTTTCACACGAAGGCGTTGAAGGCGATGTGGACAAGTAATATCAGGTCGGAATTAGTAGGATTTAACGCTATGGGGCTTTTTATCTAGCCCCATCTTTACTCATTTTCGATACTTTACCTTAGAGCACTAGTAAGCTTGAGGTTAGATACGATCATATTTTGGGTAACAGGATGCATCGCCTCATCCACAATACACCCACTTGTGAGTTCCTCAACCACCTCGCCCTCATGCATAACGTAGATTCTGTCACATAGCATTTCAGCCAGTGCAAGATCATGGGTAATAAAAAGGCACGCAAAACCAAACTTCAATCTTAATTCATTAAAAAGATTGATGATTTGCTTTTGAATCGTTGCATCTAGTGCTGATGTCGCTTCGTCACAAATTAGCAGTTTTGGTGAAAGTGCCGTTGCGCGAGCAAACGCAATTCGTTGCAATTGACCGCCCGACAATTGATTAGGGTATCTATTAAGTAAATCACCAGATAAATGAACCCTCTCCAATAACTCTTCAGCTAATGCATCGTGTTGGGATTTTTCTATTAGTTTAAAGTTGATAAAAGGCTCAAGCAGATATTGCCTTACTTTCATACGAGCTGGAAAAGTCGCGAATGGGTCTTGAAAGACCATCTGCACTTGCTGATAGTAATCTGTCAGTTTCTGTTGATCTATCGGTTGACCATCAAGGGTAATTTCACCACTTTCAACCGTGTTTATTCTGCACAGTAATCTTGCTAACGTCGATTTACCGCAACCGCTAGCTCCCACAATTCCCACACATTCCGCGGCATCGATATTGATATTGACTGAATTTAACGCTCTGAACGGTTGACCATTTTTAACAAAGCTATGGCTTAAAGCATTAACATCAACGAGGCTAGGCATACTTCAGCTCCCGATTCGATGGTTTAAGCCTCGGCACAGCATCAAGTAACTCACAGGTATAACATTCGTCACGGCGAGAATGAATTTGATCCAAAGTGCCAAAATCAACCACTTCCCCGTCTTTCATCACTAATATCTTATCAGCAATGGCAGCACATGCCGCCAAGTTGTGACTGACCATAATTACAGAGGTATTTTGCTTGGCTTTGCGTAAACGTAGCTCGTTTAGCACTAGCTCTTGTGTTGATACATCCAATGCAGATGTAGGCTCATCCGCTAGGATAAGCTCTGGTTGCATGGAAAGAGATATAGCGATTGCTACTCGCTGCTTCATACCACCACTGAGTTGCCAAGGGCGGGATTGAAGTATTGACTGTGGATCGGCCATCCCTAATCTTTCAATTTCCATCAATGCTATTTGTTTAGCATCTGCCTTTGATATCGCTTTGTGATTACGAATAGCCTCTACAAACTGGCGCTCAATGCCCACCATAGGGCTTAAGGCTGCACCCGGGTTTTGAAACACCATAGCAATACGCCCGCCTCTTAGACTTCTCCATTGCCGGGTATTAAAGCTGGATAGGTCCTCGCCATCAAAATGAATGGACCCGCTATTAATTTTTCCACCGTTGCCGAGCAAATTGATGATGGCGCGGATTAAGGTAGATTTTCCGCTGCCACTTTCTCCAACAACAGCGAGGATTTCTCCTCGCTGAAGTGAAAAACCAATCTGCTTCAACACCTGAGTATCTCGACCATAAGTGACCGATAAACCTTGCACTTCAAGAATTGGCTGAGTCATGCTTTTTCTATATTACTGAGCGAGTTGAATACGGTCATCTACGTAATAAATCTCAGAGATAAATTTGTAAATACCTTCAATACGTTTGTTATGAACGAGGTTACCTTGTTGATAGAACAAGAAAATACCGGCGGTATCTTCCATCAGCAACTTAGAACCCTGCTGCCCTAGCTGGTTACGTTTCTCGTGATCAGTTACACGTTCAAGCTCTGCCAGTAGTTCGTCCAATTGCGGGTTGCTGTAACTCCCCACGTTGCCTCTGGCACCTGTTTTGAAGCTTGACTCAAGGAAGTACTGTGGATCTAGCGTTGGGGCTGATGTCCAACGTTCATAGATAAAATCAAATTGCCCTTGTTTGGCAACTTCAACATGGTTTTCCATTTGCAGTACTTCCATGTCAATGCCGACCTTCTTCAGCTCAGATTGCATTGCAATACCAATGTTCTGGGCCACGGAGCCGTGGTGAGTCATGCTCACATATTTCAAGGTGATTTTTTCACCTTCAAATTCACGGAAACCATCACCATTGCTATCAACAATGCCAACTTTATCAAGTAATGCTTTTGCTCTGTCCACATCGAAGCTGTAGGTGTCGTCACCTCCTAAGCCAAAAGGTAATAGCTCATTAAATGGACCTCGCGCCGGTATGCCTCCTGCAATTCGCTCGGCATAGATATCCTTGCGAATAGCGTGGCGTAACGCCTGACGAAACTCTGGTATTTTCATCCAAGGTTGAGCAAAGTTGGTGCGCAAGAAGAAAATACGCAGGTTAGGCCCGGTAAGGACATTTAACTTAGGATCGTTTTTCAGAATATTGAGATCCATTGGGTTAATTTGGGAGGCAATATCCAGCTCTCCAGACTGCAACGCCATCGAACGAGCTGCTGCATCTTGAATATACTTAACGTTAATCTGCTCGATGCTTGGCTCGCCATTCCAATACTCGGCGTGTTTCTTCAAAACTAGCCCTGTTTCTGCATCAAAACTCTCCACTTTGAAAGCCCCTGTTGCAATCGGCTTGAAGCGGAAATTCTCATCGTTTGCCGCTGCGTTGGCATCAATAATGGTGTAGAGAGGATCAGCCAACTCATTAAGCAGTGTCGCGTATGGGAACTTCAGTGTTACCACCAACCGCATACCATCGGCTTCAATAGAATCAATCGGTAAGATTAAATCTTTACGGTCAGTAATTTCCAATACCCGTTCGATCGAGGCTTTCACAGCCTCGGCATCTACTTTTTCACCATTATGAAAAACAACCCCACTGCGGATGGTAAACTCTGTTGTTATTTCATCTAGTTGTTTCCAGCTTGAAGCAACCATTGGTTTGAACTCAAGGTTTTCATCTATCTGGAGCAGATTCTCACCGACGCCAGTGCGGCTTAAAGTCCATCCGTTCCAGGCCGATGTCGGTTCGACGTCACCATCCAACCAAAAAAGTGCCATATTAACGGTTTTATCTGACGCAATAGCCGGTGCTGTAAGTGCACATGCCAAGGCACTTGCTGCCAGCACTAATGCGCGAAACAGTTTAATCATTTCAAAATTCCATATTTTTGTGCGCATTAAATACGCTCAGGGTTTAAATATTTTCGCGTTGAATCGCCTAAAATATTGAAAATCATCACCACGATAAAAATCGCGATACCTGGATAAATGACAAGCCATGGTGCACTTTGAAGATAGGCTCGACCTTCACTTAACATATTGCCCCACTCAGGCGTAGGCGGTTGTATGCCTAAGCCCAAGAAGGACAAACCAGCCATAGCTAACATCATATTGCCGATATCAAGACTTAACTGAGTAAGAAGCGCTGGCATAACCGCAGGCAATAAATAAAGCCTAAACAGTTTAAAGTTACTGGCTCCTGCCATTCGTCCCGCAATCACGGCCTCACTTTGCATTTCGGTCTTAATTAACACCCGGCTTAGACGAGCGAATTTCGTCCACCAGATAATCCCTAGCGCCAGCATCATATTAATTAGCCCAGGTCCCAATAACCCCACGACAGCAATCGCGAACACCATATCGGGGAAAGCCAACAAGGTATCGGACAGGCGCATTAGAAAGGTGTCGGTTGACCCGCCTCGCATGCCTGCCAGACTGCCAATCGCGATCCCCAGCACGAAAATAATTGCCAACATGCCAAATGTAATACCGAGGGAAACAGCTGCACCGTGTAATAGACGGGACAAAATACACCGCCCGACTTGATCCGTTCCAAGCAAATATTCTTCATTAGGTGGAGAAAGCAAAGACAAAAAGTCTGTCTCTAAGGGGTCATGCGGAGCAAGCAATGGGCCAATTAAGGCTAATAGCACGACGCTTAGTGCAATAAAGAGAGCTAAATAAAACTGATGTTTTTTATTAAAAAAAGATGAATTCATTATTATTAGCTTCTGTTACTTAAACGTGGGTCCAATAGCGCAGCAATGACATCAGCAAGCATGCTGACACTCATATATATAATCACCATGATGACAACATAGGCTTGCAATACAGGATAATCTCGAAAGGTGATTGCATCTAAAGCCATACGCCCGAGTCCTGGCCATGAGAATATTGACTCAACAACTACGGTTCCACCGAGCAACAACGCACAAGACAATCCAAATAGGGTCGATAAGCCCCCCAGTACTGACGGCAGAACATGACGTAAAATAATGGTGCTTTCTTTCGTGCCCCGAGCACGAGCACCAACCACGTATTCTTTGTTCATCTCTTCCTGGATCATGGCTTGAATTTGGCGGGTATATCGCCCAATAAGTGGCAGAGCCAGAGTTAAGGCGGGTAACACAATACTTGATATTGCGTAGGGATCAGTAATCTTAAACCAGTTTAAATTCACCACAAAAGCGATAATCAGCATTAATCCAAGCCAAAAATCAGGAATGGATATTGCGATGAATGCCAAAAGGCGAAATAAAAACTCTCCTCTCGACTCGCGGAATATAGAGCCGACCACACCGAACAGCATAGAAAAAAACACAACAAGAACAATTGCGCTCAAAGCAAGTTTGAATGTCATCACCATTCGATGGCGAACCATATCCATCACCGGCTCACCGGTTTTTAGGGAGATGCCCGCATCGAGTGTTAGTGCACCGCGTAACCACGAGAGATACTGTGCATAAAATGGTTTATCCAGCCCCATAGCTATCTGCATACTTTGCAATGCTTCTTCACTCGGAGAAACACCACGCGCTTCAAAATAAATCTGGGCGGGGTCTCCAGGGCTTAGCCAGGTAAGAAAATAAGTCAACAACGTTGCGGCAAGCACAACCATCGTAAATTCGGCCAGCTTTTTAGCCACAACACTCATAAATCACACACATCCATGGACGAAAAACCTTAGCACTCCATACAAGAAAAGTTATCATTTGGAATGAGAAAGCAATGTTATAACATAACAATACAATGTCCACCGATTTTTGAATTAATTGATGTCAGGGGCTCTGCTGTAGGAAAAAATTGACTGTAAATCAGCATATTTGGATGATTTACGCAACAAAGATGGAGCTTTTAGTTAACCAAAATTAAACCTTGGTCTGATGAAAGGCGGGGAAATATAGATATAAAGATAGGAACCAATTAAATGAATTGCATATTCCACCAAGCTTATAAGGTATAAAATATTAAAGAACTCGCTTAACCTCTACGTATTCTCCGCTCGTCCTTAGAATGACCATCACCGTATTATCGTTACGGTTGCGGAAGAACCAACCATGATTACCAGTAAAAGCAGCGACTAAGTCACCTTGATCACTAGCGACTCCGCGGCCTTTTTTATAACTTGTCGATTTGCCATTGCCATCGCCGTGCTTATCGTAATTGACTACGCCCCCTTTTGCTGTCCATTGAAACTGAGCAGTTTGGCCTTTTGCCATCACTAGTTTCACTTCAGCCCCCTGTCCCGGTTTAAGGGCGAGCATAGTTTTATCCTTCCAGACGGTCTCCGTTGATCTAGCGTTTTGAGAATGTTGCTTCACCGTCTTTAAATCAGGCGTTGCTGATTTGTTTTCAGTGCCTGCCACGATATTAACTACTTCGCTTGCGGCTTTGTCTTCCTCCGCTTCTTTCGCTAATTGCGCTTTAATCTCACCCATTTCCGTTAATCCCAACATCCGCCCTACCCCCGTTGGGTCAATAGCATACTCAGCCGGTAGGATTACAGTGACTAGGAGTATGATGGCGACGCACAATGCAATGATGGTTGAGCGAAGCAGTTGTTTGGTCGTTGGAAGCTCAGCGCGGCTTGGCATATCAGAGTTAAACATCATTAATTCCTTCTTATTACAGAGTGACAATGTAACCAGTTAGTTGGTAACCGATAAGCATAAATCCACAACTCATCATAGCGACATTAAATAGATAAGCTTGACGATAAAAGCGAGTTTGTCTGCGCCAAAATCCCATCACTATCAAAATAGCGCCAAGTGCGAGCAATTGCCCTACTTCCACACCGATATTAAATGCAAGCAGATTGGGAACTAATCCATCAGGAGAGATATCGTATTCGATAATCTTGGACGATAGCCCAAATCCGTGGCAGAACCCAAACAGCAGAGTTGCTAGTTTTGTATTGGGCTGTACACCAAACCAACGTTGAAATGCACCTAAATTATCCATTGCTTTATAAACAACTGATAACCCGATTATTGCATCAATGATGTAGCTGTTGATGCCAATATTAAAATACACCCCAAGCAACATGGTAGATGAATGCCCGAGCGCAAAAAGACTCACATACAGCGCGATGTGCTTCATTTTGTAGAGGAAGAAAACCACACCAAATAGAAAAAGAATATGATCATACCCGGTGACCATGTGTTTAGCCCCCAAATACATAAATGCAATCATGTTGGGGCCGGTAATCTCTTGTATGTACCCCTTGTCTCCTTGAGCTACAGCGTGAGCAAAAGCATCGGTACTGATAAATACGAAGAATCCTAAGATGAGAAGCATCCATTTTTTACTTAGTAGCAAAACCATATGGTTCAGCAACTTTGATTTTCCATGTATGTCGATTAAATTCATCATATTACCAAGTAGTTATTTTCATCTTCTTTGACTCAGCTTGTACTTAGGTGATCAAGCAACTAACAATAATGTTATATTATAACAACTTGGATTGTCAGATTTTTTCCTATCTTAAATCTTTGACCTGTATGTAGTTAACAACTATTGCTTTAGTTAACGCTGCTTGACCAAAGGAAGTAATGACATCTTATGATGTATCGTCTAATGGCAGATCTGGTCGTCATATTTCACCTCTTGTTTATCATCTTCGGGTTGCTTGGAGGCTTGCTAATAATATGGCGTGGCATCTTGGTGGTAATCCATATTCCGGCTGTTCTCTGGGTTTCAGTAGTCAGCTTCAAAGGCTGGATTTGCCCTCTCACCCCGTTGGAAAACCAATTACGGCAAGCGGCAGGTGATGAGGGTTACTCAGGGGGATTTGTCGAACACTATCTTATTCCGGTGATTTACCCACCAACTCTTAGCTTTGATATCCAAGTTGTTTTGGGTTTTGCTGCCTTGACGGTCAATATCGTAATTTATGCGTTCGTCTATTATTGGTATAGACACCGGCAAGGCAGGACGCATGAATGAAAAGTCTTTTGGTTATCATAGTGGTAGGCTACGCCCTCTTCTTTCTGACTTTTTGTTCCCTACAACGTCAGTTTCTCTACTACCCACAGCCTGCCAGTAATATCTATGGTGAAATGAACATCCACTTTACTGTAGATGGTGAAAAGCTATCCGGCTGGGTCGTCAATGAAGGGCAACCTAAGGCATTAATCTACTATGGCGGGAATGCAGAAAACATCGAAGCCAACATCCCTTTCTTCAAAGCGGTACTCCCTGAGTATACCGTCTACCTGATCCCATACCGTGGGTATGGTAACAATCCCGGAACGCCGACTGAAGCTAGCTTATATAACGATGCAGTGCAGATTTTTGAGGCGCTACAAAACCAGCATCAATCTGTCTCGTTAATGGGCCGCAGCCTTGGTTCGGGTATCGCCACATACGTGGCAGCCAACCGGCAAGTGGACAAGCTTATCTTGGTAACCCCTTTCGATAGCATTGAAAATGTTGCCAAGGACATTTATTGGATGTTCCCTGTTTCCTGGTTTATCAAAGACAGATACCACTCATCGAACAGAGCCAAAGAAATTACCGCCCAAACCTATATTTTCATTGCCGGAAAGGATCAGGTGATATCCCGCTCAAGAACCGATCAGCTAATAGCTGAGTTTGGCGAACAGCTGCAAGAAGTCATCGTTATCGACAATGCTGGCCACAACACGATTTCACAATACCCGGAATATACATCAGGGCTGAAGCGTGCATTGGACTAGTTTGAAAACAGTTCTTGGATAAACCCCTTCAACCAGGCCATCGCCGGATCGTTATCATAAGCTACATGCCAACCCAAGTAGAGCTTGAAGCCGCTCGCTTCAAATGGCAGTTCAAACTTGTCTAAATCCTTTGAGTAAAAGTCAACTAGTCGAGATGGTAGCGTGCAGACGTAATCAGAACTCTTCAGCAATTCATAGACAGAGGTAAATTGAGTAACCGACATCGCAATGTTTCTTCTTTTACCGTGCTTGAGCAATTGCTCATCCATGTAGCCAAAAAAACTCCCCCCCGATGTAGACACCAATAAATGCTTGAGTTCACAGTATTCATCAATATCTAGCTCTTTTGCCCCTCGAGGGTGACCCTTCCTTTGCGCCATCACAAAGGTTTCTTCGAATAAGGTCACGGCTTTTGCGTCGAGAGGAATAGCCCGCTCAGAGGCTATCACTAAATCAACAACCCCTTTGTCCATCAACTCATTGAGGTTGCTGGTTTTATTATGGAAAGCAATTTGTACCTTGTCGCCAAGCTCTGCAAACGCACGGCTAGCCAATTTATGGCTAATGACAGCCAGCGGGTAGTCAGAAATTGCAATATTGAATACTCGTTCATCAGTGCGAGGGTCAAAAGAGCGCCCCTCGTTAACCAAAATATCCAAATCCCGAAGGATGCGTTTTATCGGTGCCCGCAGTTCCTTTGCCTTGGAGGAGGCAATCATCCCTCGCCCGCTCGCTGATGGAACAAGCAGAGGATCAGCAAAGATATCCCTAAGTTTTGCCAACTGTGTGGAGACGGAAGACTGGCTAAGGTTCAACCGTTTGGCGGCATTGGTCACGTTGTTTTCATCAAGTAACACGTCCAGCGAAGTTAACAAGTTGAAATCAATACGTCTTAGCTTGTCGGTTAACTTTGTCATCGTAAATTACGATACCTATTATCAATAAGTTCAATTTTTAAGATACCCGCTGGCAGCCTACTATTCAAATGTCCGCTGAATAGCTTGAGGAACAACCATGCTAGATGTAAAACTTCTTGATACTGAACAACCGATTAAAACTGTCGAAAGTGAAATCCCACGAGCTAAACGAGGCGGTGTCGTGGTGAAAGTCGAAGCCACTCCCCTGCTAAGTTACACTCAGAATTATCTACAGGGAAATCTGCCTTACATGCTGCCGCCAATGCCCTTTACGCCGGGTACTAACGCTATTGGTACAGTTCACGAGGTAGGTGAAGGCGTGATTGGTCTGCAGGTTGGTCAACGTGTTGTTGTTGATTGTAATTGGGTAAAAGACGAAGGCGTTGAAAACCCCGAGCGTATATTAATAGGTCTAACAGGCATCACAGCGGGCAGCGGTCCCATGCTTGAGGACTATCCGAACGGTACCTGGCGTGAGTACGGCGATTTTCCTGCCTCAGTCGTGATGCCAATCGATAATACTGATGGTATTGGCTCTTCGACCCTAGCAGCTATTGCAAAGCTAATTGTGCCTTTTGGTGGTTTGCGCCGAATGGAACTAAAAGCGGGTGATACCGTCATCATCAATGGTGCCAGCGGGTACTTTGGCTCTGCAGCGGCATTACTTGCCATCTCTATGGGAGCTAATGTAATACTGACAGGTCGCAGTCAGGATAAACTCGAGAAAATCGCATCTGCAATTCAAGCCCCTGTAGAGCGTTATCGTGTTGTCGCCCAAACAGGTAACTTGGAAATGGATGTTGCCGCATTGAAGCAAGCTTTTGGTAATGGTGCCCATAAAGCGCTTTGCATGGTGGGCCAAGCCAAGGATTCACACAGCACCCTCGCCAGCCTTAATGCCCTCAATTTTGGCGGTCAATTGGTGTTAATGGGAAGTGCCTCGGCGCCACTGAGCATTGATTACAACCAAATGCTCGTCAACAACTGGGAGATAAAAGGTAATTTCATGTATACCAAAGAAGATTACCTTGCTCTCATCACTATGGTGAAATCTGGACTGGTCGATCTAAACACTATTCCCGTGCAACAGTTTTCGCTTGGTGATATCGAAAGTGGTATCGAGGCAGCGAAAACGCTTCAAGGGCTTGATAGTGTCATCCTAACGCTTAACTAAACTTTGACCACTTTAAACAGCAACTGCCTCAGCCAGCGATGACCGGTTTCAGTCGTCCGGCTGGGGTGCCAAATTGCGCAAAGGTCGTAAATATTCTCACCAAACGGCAACGGTAATGCCTTGATGTCATAAAGCTCAGAAAAAGACTCAATGGTTGATTTGGGCAAGATACCAATCATGTCCGAACCGGCAATGATCGGCAACATTTCAACAGCACCTGGAGCCCTTACGATAATATTGCGCTGATCAAGTTCCGGGATATCTTCGGCATTCAATAAACTGCGGCGGGCATGCCAACGGGCGACCACAACATGATCTTCCGCCAAAAACTGATCGATACTGATCGAATCTGACAACCGTGGGTGATGTTTGCAGCAAACAACACTGAGTTCTTCAGAATAAAGTACTTGGGATTTAAGTAAACTGCGACCTCTCGGTGGCATATCAATCACTAAATCATAGCGCTGTAGGCGCAAATCCGACTCCATGTCTTCAGTAAATAACGGATGGATTTCGAATGCGATATTCGGCGCCTCCAAACGCACTTGCTCTATCAGTGCAGGGATGATGCTGTAACTGGCGACAGAAACACAGGCGATCGAAAAGATCCGTTTTGATGTTTTGGGATCAAACTCCCTTGAAGCCGAAAGCGTCGAACTAAAGTTCTTAAATGAAGCGGCTAAGGCAGGGTAAATATCGCTGGCAAACGCCGTCGGTTCCACCCCACTGGCGTTGCGATGAAATAAAGGATCATCATAAATTTCACGCAGGCGCTTTAGTCCTTTACTCACCGCAGGTTGGCTAACATCCATCCTCACAGCCGCTTTGGAAAGGCTTTGCTCTTCATACACGGCTACAAAAATAGGAATCAGGTTTAAATCAGTGCTTTTCATTTTTAGCTGTCATTTATCATCATTCTTATGCTATTTATCATAGGCATTATTTTTCAATAAGTTAAAGTAAACTAGCCTTCCTTGTGACCCTTATCTAACTTAGGTAGCGCTTTGGGTAGCCTTAACCCATTACGAGCGCCCTTCTTACCGCTGATCATCTTCCACATCTTATGGAAGACGTAAGCTTTTTCTGCACCGGTTTGGACTTGAAGACTGGTTTTCAACCAAGCTTTATCACTATCAGCTTTGCCCATCTCCAAATGATCGGTTGAGACACGTAAGTATCGGTACAACTGTGCCCTCGCCTTCGACCACTCACCTTTTCTAACTTCTAATCCAAACAACAACCATGGCGGTGTTGGATGTCTTTGGTAGTAGCGCCGACCTGCCAGGAAAGCGACAAGAACGATGACTACAACGACAAAGACATTGACTAAGCTACGTGCATTGGCCTTTACAAAAGAAGCTGGGGTATGGCGAGCATGAAATAGTTTCCCAGCAAGAGTAACAGTTTCAAGCTTATTGGTTTTGGCATTCCACCATTGGAACTGGTGCTCTGGTAATTTGAAATCACCGCCTTGCTGAATCATATATACCGTTTCTTCCACACGGTTAGATTGATAATCGCCACGAGTTTGCGTGTCATCCAATCGATGAGGTTGCGGATAGGCCTGGAAGTAAGGCGATGAATCGCTTTTCAACAGGTTCGGCAGCAACACTGAAAGGCTATCTTGAGCATTGACAGTGACTTTGCGTGTTATGGCATCGCCAACTTTCAGGTCTTCGCTTGATTGCGCCCACTCTTGCTTTACATCGACACTTGTCGCAGTGAACCAAGGCGTATCTTCACTGAGCAAACCTGAAGGTAAACTAACATCAAAGGTCAGTGGTTGAGTATATAAAGTACCTGCTACATTGCTGCCATCTGGTGCTGAGACCTGCACGTTCACAGCGAGCGGCGGCACTTTGTAGGCACCTGATTTAACTGGGTACAAGGTGATTTCCCACCGTTGCCGCGACCAGGTTTGCCCGCCTTTTCGCTCGGTATAATTAGTTGCCAACTGGTTGCGCTGCTTAGCAATCACATTGGGGATTTCTACCGATTCAATTCGGGTGCCCCCGGTAAACCAGCGCGGGGTGGCGACCTCGACATAAAGAATGATCTGTTCATTGACACTAAAACCGGACGAAGAATCGCCTACCTTTCTGTCGCTGTTACCTTCCTGTTGCGAGTCGCCTAACCAGGCTTTTACTTCTACATCATTACTGCTCTGTAATTGATCAATAGTGACAGCGTAACTTTGAAAATTGACTAACGACAACACTAAGCCAAGCCACAACGTCAAGGAGGTGAAATATTGTGTTCTCATTGTTGCACCTCCGAGGACGGCACGTTGCTATTTACATCATTGAGCTGAATTTGAAATTTAGCCCGCAAGAAATACTTTGGATCGGCCTCTACCCTTTTTAGCCATTTGTCAGCCAGTTCATCACTACCTAGAATTTCGTTGGCATTCAGTGTGTCTTTGATCATGAGTTCTGCAGCGGTTTTTTCATCGGCCCCATCAGCTGTCCTCGGTTTGTCATCACTCAGCTCGAAGGACTCCTCTGGCCCGTCAGTCGTTCCAGCCTGACTTTCACTGGTGCGGTTGATTTCTTCAACGATACCGCCAATCACCTTGAGATTATGTTCAACGTCAGGCCGCAGTGAAGGGTCAAGCGATGGCTTGTCAGCCAAAGACTGGAGCAAGTCCCTGGCTGCAAGGTATTCACGTTGCCTTGCCAAAGCACTCGCCGCGTTATACAAGCCAAAGTCACTGTCCATTTGTAAAAATGCACGGTGGGCCTGCTTGTATTCACTGGCATAGTAATAGGCTGTCCCTTTCCTTAGCGGGTCAACGAAATGCTTCGCAGCCTCTAAGTATTCCCCTTTATTGAATAGTCGCTGGCCTTGCTGATCTGGGGTTAACCACAAATCCCACCACCATTGGGTTGTTCTGTCCCAGGCTGTCACCTCTGCAATGGGCTCAGTGGTTTGCGCTTTTGACACAACGATAGTTTCAGCTTTAACAACGGGCGTAATGAACAGGCTTCCACTCAACGTCATCACCACGCACCATTGCACCAACCAACCTTTGCGGAACCAAAGTAACATTACCAGCGCAATAGGTAACAACAGTTGATAACCCATGTCCTGCCATGGCATTGACGATTCACCGTTGAGCTGCATATTACGCTCAACAGAACGATTGAGTTGCTCGATATCGCTACTATCGACAGTAGCTTCAATGAATCGGCCGTTTGTATCGCTAGCAAGTTGCTTAAGTGAATCAAAATCTGCTGGCGCATCACTGACGACATCTCGGTTACCTGCACCCAATATCATCAGTTGATAAGGCTTATCCGCAAAATAGTCTTTAAAAGCTGTAGCAGTATTTGGGGTTACACCATCAGATACCATCAAGACTGTTGAACCGGGCCTACCTTGCAGTAACTGATCGATAAGTGGCAGAGCCTGTTCGGCGAACTTACCCTCGACAGGCATGATTTCAGGGGATATGGCCGCTAATATCGGTTCAAACACCTTGGTATCTTGGGTCATTGGCATAGCTACATGAGCGGTTCCTGCATACACCACCAAACCTGTGCTACCACCTTGACGAAGGGCTAATAAGTCACGCACTTTATGCTTCGCCCGCTCTAATCTGCTTGGGGGTAAGTCTTTCTCTAACATAGATTCGCTGCTATCAAGCAACACCAGCATTGAGGCTTTATCCTCACCAAATGGTGAAGCTTGGCGCTGCCATGTTGGCCCGGCACAAATCACTATCGCAATCGCGATAATTGCCATCAGTAACTTAAGCGGCAGTTGTTTACTCCAACCTTTTTCCCCTATGGTCAACACATTTCGCAGGTGATCAGGCAGCACATCTTTCCAAGAAGGCTGGTTATCTTCCCGCCAACGCAGCCACAATAAAAAACCCATAGGAACAAAAGCCAACAACCACATTGGTCTAATGAAATGAAATTGCGATATCACCTGTTGCAGATTCAAACTATCAAACATGGTTTCCCTCCGAGGCGGCTTCTTTTGGCTCTGCTCCAGAGTTCCAATGCTTACGACTGTTCCTTCGTCGATTGAGTGTTGCCAACGAGAATGCAACCAAGTACATCACAACAACAACCGCAATCAGATAATGGTGAATACTTTGCTTAGGGCGGTACGTTGAACTTTCATAGAGTTGAGGCTCAAGTTTGCCAATCTCTTCATAAGCGGCAGACAGCGCCTGACGATCAAGAGCAACAAAAGCCTGCCCGCCAGATTCTTGGGCAACACGGTTGATAGTGTCCATATCGAGCGCCGTTTCACCCACTGTTTGAGGGTCACCCATTGCAATCATATGGATCCGCAAACCTTTTGCCTTGGCAACCTTTGCGGCTTCAATCGGCTCCACAAAACTATCGGTATCATTACCATCGGTAAGCACGATGGCGACTTTCTCCCTATCTTCGTCACCTTTTTCCTGGTGGCTTTGATCAAACACTTTAATAGCTAATCCCATCGCATCACCTAAATGGGTACTCTGACCTGTCATGGCGACTTCAGTTTGGTTCAGCAACGCCAGCCACACATCCTGATCGGCGGTAAACGGTGTTTGCAAAAATGCTGCGTCGCCAAACAAAATCAAACCCAAACGATCACCCTCTCGGGTTTTGACAAAATCTGCCAGCACCTCTTTTACGGCATCGAGACGAGAGACTTTTTGACCTGATGCCGAGGTAAAATCTTGCTCGGCCATTGATCCTGAAAGATCCACCAACACCATGACATCTCGACCAAAGCTCTCCCTTACCTGGGGAGAACCCAAAATAGTTGGTTTGGCTAACGCAATAATAATCAGCACCCAGGAAATCACTAAGGTCATACGCTGCCACCAAGATGGCATTAACTGATTAGCTCCTGTTGAAGGGGTTTCACCCAACGCCTCTATCAACTGGCTGAAAAAAGGCACTTTAATCGCGCTCTGCTTGGTGCGATAAGCTGGAACAAAATAGACAACCAACAGTGGTAGTGGTAAAGCCAAAAACCACCAAGGATGAATGAACTCCAAATCGATCAGAGAAAAGTTAAACATGACGCCCTTCTCCCTTCGAAATGCGAAGCTTTTTCTGGCTTTGGTGTACCATCATCCAATTCAACACTTTCTGTTGTAAGCTTGCTCGCTCGTCAGTATTCAATACCGTTGCTGGATCAACCAAAGACTGTGTCCATTTCTGACCGAGGACGCCATCAAATGTATCTTTACCATCCCCCAAACAGTCAATCTGACGCAGTAATGAAGTTCCAAATAACTTGCCATTGGCAGGGTCTAAATACACCAGCACAATTTTTACAATCGAATACAAGCTATCTTCAAAACTCTGATCATTAAGGTTGAGGTTATTTATCGCACCTATTGCCTCAGTGCGATAACGGTTCTGCCACCAAGTTTGAAGCCGGCGATAAACGAGGAAGACAGCCAGAATCAACAAACCAACGGTGAGAATTTTCCAGCCAATTGTCTGAGGCATCCAGCTGACGCTATCAGGGACGGTGACATCATGGAGCTCACGCAGTATGTACGTGCTCGGCGGCGAATGTTCAATGCTCATGGTTATTGTCTCCCAACAAGTCGCTGGAACTGACTAATGTGGGAACCAGACGTATCCAACTCAATAAACGGAAGGCTTTTCAATGCCATCAACCGAGTGAGTGACTGGCGAGTAAGCAAGCTTTGCTCAGCTAAACTGGCACTGGCACTGGCAATTTTCTCCTGTGAGTCCAGCGTCAGCTGATATTGCCCGTCCCCGACCACCCAATTGGATTTGGCGAGTTCATCCGGTAAGGTCTGCTCGAGAGGATCATTGACCATCACCGCCAATACATCATTGTGCATTTGGAATTGTTTGAGCAGATCAAGGTGCTGCTCTTCGCAGTCTCGCCAGTCGGTAATAAATACCAAGGTCGACTGGGATAAATTCATTCGTTTGAGTTGCTCAAGCCACAGCGAAAAACTCACCTTGTCACTATTGGTAGAATCAACATTGAGTTGCTGGTTGGCCTTGGCTAGTAGTTTTAGCTGCGCCATAAACGCATGCTGGGAACGTTGAGATTTGCTGTGGTAGATCTTGTCAGTTGAAGCGATAACAACACCAATGCGATCGCCATCTTTGAGCACTCGCCAACCACACATGGCAGCAATTTCTGCGGCAATGACAGATTTCATCACCTGAGTTGACGAGAAAAACATCTGACTGCGCTGGTCGACGCAGATAATGACATTGCGATCTTTTTCTTCGGTATAACTGCGGACATGCGGCTTCCCCGTTCGTAGCGTCACCTTCCAGTCCAGATTACGAATATCATCGCCAAGTTGATAATGACGCAATTCTTCAAAATTCAGCCCACGTCCCCGAAACAGAGAATTATGACGGCCCGACAAAACGCTACCGGCTTTAAGGTGCGGTAATAGGCTAAACGTATTTATCTGGGACTGAAGACGCACCAAACGGGAGTAATCGCAATAAATACGGCCATCGAGCCCGGCAGGCTGTGGGGCAATATTAGGCTTTGCCATAATCCCCCCTTAACCGATTTCTACGTGATCGAGCAACTCTTCAACTATCTGTAAGTGGCTGATCCCATCAGCTAACGCATCATAGCTAAGCGTGAAACGATGCCCGAGCACCATTGGTGCCATGGCACGAACATCGTCCGGCAACACATGATCTCGACCTTGTAGCCAAGCATATGCCCGGGCACATTTATCCAAGGCAATAGAGGCTCGAGGGCTTGAGCCAACTTCAATCCATGTCGACAGGCTTGAGTCGGGGTAGCGCTCTGGCTTTCGGGTCGCCATTACTAGGGCAACAATGTAGCGTTCAACCAAATCGGAGACCGCCACGTCCGGTAGTTGGCGGCGGGCTTCAAGGACAATATCGGTTTCAATATACGGCTGTGACTGGTCTACGGTGCCTGATTCACCTGTCCCCAGTTCCTCACCTCGAACTAGGCGAATAATATCAAGCTCGGCGTCATCCTCTGGGTACTCAACCGTTACCTTCATCATAAAGCGGTCCATCTGCGCTTCCGGTAGCGGGTAGGTCCCCTCTTGCTCCACCGGGTTTTGCGTCGCCAGTACCATGAACAATTCCGGTAATTGATGGGTTGTATCGCCGACAGTGATCGTCCCTTCTGCCATGGCTTCTAGCAATGCCGCCTGCACTTTAGCTGGCGCCCGGTTAACTTCATCAGCGAGGACAATGCTGTTGAAAATGGGGCCCTGTTGGAAGTGAAGTTGCGGTTTGCCATCGAGATCTTGATAGATCTCTGTGCCGGTCACATCCGAAGGCAGCAGGTCAGGGGTAAATTGGATTCGACCAAATTCTGTATTGAGCAGTGTGGCTAAAGACTTCACCGAACGGGTTTTCGCTGTTCCAGGTAAGCCTTCTAACAAAATATGACCATTGGCCAGCAAGCCTATCACCAGTGCTTCAACGACATGGCGCTGGCCGATAACACTTTTTTCAGTTTGCTCAATCAGCTGATTAATAGCCTGCTGTGCTTGGTTCATAGATTCCCTCACCTACTTAGGTTTTAGTATTTTATGACCTTTATCGTACCCATAATCCCGATAACTATTAGTTATATTAGCCATTACATCCGCAGGACTTTTCATGGTTTCAATTTACTGTCAGCCCCTAATCAGAGCTTTCAACTGGCTGACTATTTCAGGTGGCACCATCTTGCCAAGTTGCTGGGTACAACCTTCAAATGCCGCAGCCACTTCTCCTATTTGGTAATTTCGAGCCAAGACCTCACACTGGGCGTAAAGGTGCTGTGGGTTACCACTGAGTTCAAAGGCTGTATTGATAGCCTTGCTGGCTGCCAGCACATCGGTTTTTTCCAACGCTAAACCGTAGACATACCAGTAATGGGAATTACCCTCTGCCATTTCAGCTGCCCTTTTCAACAAAGACTTGGCTTGTTGCATCTCGCCAGCACGCAAATAAGCCAACCCTGCGCTGTAGGGTAACGCGCTGTCATTTGGCTGAGCTTTCATACCCTGTTGCAACACCTCTAAGGCTAAGCCTTCTTCATTTTGGCTCCGGTACAAGTCAGCCAGATTGACATAACTATTGGCAAAATATGGCTCAATCCCTATTGCCCCTTGATACCAAGAGACAGCTTCGTCAACGTCCCCCATTGCACGATAAACATTACCTAGGTTTGTTCTGCCAAACCCTCTATCTGCATTGAACTGTTGAATTTCGATATATTCTTGCAATGGCTTGTTCAGGCTATCTTTTTGCTGAAGATTCATCTGAGGCCAGTGCACAACCAAAGCCGCTGCAGTTTCTGTCCGTACCGACAACACCGGGTCAGTTAGCAATGGAGATAATATCTGCCAACGCTCCGGCCAACCGTAACCGGAGGAGCCTTCAATTGCCCCCAATCGTATTAACTCGCTGTCATGTTTGACCGCTCTTGCCAACGCCACCAAGGTGTTCTGTCCGGTATTTCCTGCCATACGTAACACTGCAGAGGCACGGATAATGTCGCTTAAGCTCGAATCTTGCGCTGTGTATGAGAGTGCATCGGGTGCGGCTTTATGGCCAATGCTGTCGGCATAGAATGCAACACCGAAGTGCTGTTGGTTGCGGTACGTTGAGTTCGGAAAATGCTTGGCAAGCGTTTTGTCAGCCCATTGATCTGTTTTCTCTTCATGGCACCCAGTACACACATTAGGGGTGTTGATGTGCTTGCTGATATCCGGCCGTGGGATATGCCAACTGTGATCCCGTCTGGGGTCAATTTGCATATAGGTGGTTTCTGGCATGTGACAGGTAGTGCATTTAGCTGCTTCTGTCCCTTCTGAGTGAAGCGTATGTTTGCTGGAAGTGTATTCTGGTGATACATGGCACTGACTACAAACCGCTTCTTCAGGAATCTTCAGTTTTGCAGAATGTGGCTCATGGCAATTGGTGCAGGTTACCCCTTTCTCTGCCATACGGGATTGTAGAAAAGAACCGTATACATAGTCTTCATCATATATTTGGCCATCATGGTAATACAGCTCTGGGGTGATCAAGCTGAGCCGGTATTTATCGAGGAAGGAGCCTTTGACATGATCCGCTGTCTCGTTAAGTTGGGTACGGCGACTATGGCATTGCGCACAGGTTTGTATTTGGTCTGTCGGCTTTATAGTGGCCGGTTGCAGGGTTTTATGGCCTTCTTTAGCAACCCATTGTTTAACCGACACAGTCAGATCACGCTCGAACCCCATCAGTCCATCTGAATGTAATGCAGGCTTAGCACCATCGTGCTCTGTGACATAATCGATGTGCCCACTGGCAGGCCCGTGGCAAGCTTCACAGCCTACATTGATTTCTGACCATGTCGTTTGGTAACTATCCGCCTTGGTATCGTAGTTTTTCTTTAGGTTGGTTGAGTGGCAATCGGCGCACATAAAGTTCCAATTTTGCCCAGTGTTGGTCCAATAGAATTCATCTACTGGCGTGGTATCCGGGTATAGGTGAAACCAACGTTGCCCTCCTTTTTCTGGTGGACGAGAGTCCCACGCAAAGGGAATTAACTGAATACGGCCATCAGGAAACTCGACCATATATTGCTGTAGGGGATAAACGCCAAAGGTATAGCTAATTTTGAAGTCAGAGAATTGCTGATCTGCACCCGCTATATTGACCCAATACTCATCACCCTTTCTGAAAAAACGATTGGATTTACCCTTGTGTTCGAGTTTTTGATCGGAAAAGTTAGCCATTACTGACTCAGGCGTCGCATGCTTCATCGCCATTTCATGATGGGAACCCCGCCACGCTTTTACCTGCTCGGTATGACAATCAACGCAAGCTCCACTGCCAACGTACTCAATGGATTGAGCAGTTGCATTATCAACGGTAAATCCTGATACGAATAAAACAGCAAAACAGTTAACAACGAAGTTGTTGAGTTTGAATTTGCAAAGCCAATCCCATTGAAACAACCGTGCCATAGCCTTCCTTGAAGAATGATATCCCTGCAATAAAGATAGTGTATAGAGGCGATAAAGGGCTCCGAAGAGCCCTAAACATTCGTATTTAAATTCAGTACCTTATTTATTTGTTGGCTGTTGAAGTTTTTCCATTACCTGATCAAGCGAGAAACTTGCTGCTTTCTGCCTTGGTGGGAACTCCTTGAAGGTTTCAAGGAACTTGGCCACATAGGCTTGCGCTGGCACTAGCATAAAGGCACGGTCAAGCATCCAGTCGTAGTAAGTGTTAGAGGTAATGTCAGCGACCTCATAAGGGTCCATCCTCAAGTTGAAGATTTTAGGGACGCGAAGTGGAGTGAATGGTTCAGCCCAAATACGCAGTGTCCCTTTGGCACGCTGCTCTAAGAATACGATCTTCCAGTTGTTGTAGCGAAGCGAACTCAAATCACCGTCATCGGTAAAATAGAACACTTCTTCACGAGGCCCTTTTTCCACTTCTCCTATCAGGTATGGCAGGAAGTTGTAGCCATCAAGGTGTACTTTGAATTTCTTATCACCGGCTTGGTAGCCTTCCAGAAGCTTCTCTTTGATCTTGTCATCACCAGCGGCTGCAAGGAAAGTCGGCATCCAGTCCATATGGTGCATGATCTCATTCGATACACTTCCCGGTTCAATCTTACCAGGCCAGCGCACCATGGCTGGTACCCGGTATGCCCCTTCCCAGTTGGTATTCTTCTCACCACGGAATGGCGTCAGACCGGCATCAGGCCAGGAGTTCATGTGCGGGCCGTTGTCGGTCGAATAGAAAACGATGGTATTGTCCTTGATACCAAGATCATCCACTTTCTTCAGTAGCTCACCGACATGGTTATCATGCTCAACCATACCGTCGGCGTAAAAGCTGATCCCCGTTTTGCCTGAGTTCGCTTCTTTGACATGGGTACGGAAGTGCATACGAGTCGCGTTCCACCAGACAAAGAAAGGCTTCTCGGCTTTCACCGCGCGATCCATAAAGTCCAGCGCAGCCTCTAGGGTCTCGTCATCCACCGTCTCCATCCGCTTACGGGTTAGCGGGCCGGTGTCTTCAATCTTACCGTCGGCATAAGATTTGATCACACCGCGCGGACCAAATTTCTTACGAAACTCTGGGTCTTTAGGATAATCAACATTTTCCGGCTCTTCCTCCGCGTTAAGGTGGTAGAGGTTACCGAAAAATTCATCAAAACCATGGTTGGTTGGCAGGTGTTCGTCTTTATCACCAAGGTGGTTCTTACCAAACTGACCGGTCATATAACCCAGCGGTTTAAGCAACTCTGCGATAGTGGCATCTTCCGCTTGCAAACCGAGATCAGCACCAGGAAGCCCGACTTTACTCAACCCGGTTCTCAAAACAGTTTGCCCAGTAATAAACGTTGAACGACCAGCGGTACAGGATTGCTCACCATAGTAATCGGTAAACATCATCCCTTCTTTGGCAATACTGTCTATGTTCGGAGTGTGATAACCCACTAACCCAAATGTGTAGGCACTGACATTGGTTTGTCCGATGTCATCACCCCAGATAACTAAAATATTGGGTTTCTCTGCTGCGATACTACTGCTTGCAGCACCGACCAGCAGTGTTGCAAGTATCATTATTCGGCTTTTGAAGCCTTTTCTCGCTGTCATATAAACCTCAGTCACTAAGTTAAAATGGCGTCCTGCAACAAAAATTAATAGCTCACTGTGGGTAGTTCCGCGACCTGTACCACTCAAAATTAAGTATTTTTCTGCGATTAAAATAATCCGAAGCAGTGCCTTAAGACCAACCTTGCCTGCGTGTTTACCTGTGACGATCATCACAGTCGAAGTCGAATCTGACCTACTCAAAATTAATTAAAATCCCCGATAAAACAGAATATTAGCTGACGTAATTAACAAAAGGTTATAACTGCTATAAAGCGACAAAGCCCCTTAATTGCCAGTAACTTAGCCACCAACAACAAATAAGCACCTTGCGTGCAGGTAAAAAACTCTCTTAATTTGAACGGAGTTACTATGGCAAACCAAGTAAGTAAACTGGCTGTCGGCCTTGGGGTTCTCGCGACCTCGAGCGCTGCTGTTGCAGCAGACAAGCCGAACATTTTGGCGATTTTCGGTGACGATGTAGGTTACTGGAATATCAGTGCGTATAACCAGGGCATGATGGGTTATGAAACCCCAAACATTGACCGTATCGCCAATGAAGGTGCACTGTTTACTGATCACTATGGCCAACAATCTTGTACCGCTGGTCGTGCATCATTCATCACTGGCCAAGAACCGTTCCGTACCGGTTTGCTAACCATTGGTATGCCTGGCTCTACTCACGGTATCCCTGATTGGGCGCCGACCATTGCTGACCTGCTGAAAGAGCAAGGTTACATGACCGCACAGTTTGGTAAAAACCACTTGGGCGATCAGGATCAGCACCTTCCGACAGCCCACGGTTTCGATGAGTTCTTCGGTAACCTCTACCACCTCAACGCGGAAGAAGAGCCTGAAACTTACTACTACCCGAAAGATCCTGAGTTCCGTAAGAACTACGGTCCTCGCGGTGTAATCAAGTCTTACGCTGACGGTAAGATTGAAGATACCGGCCCGATGACCCGTAAGCGTATGGAACATGCCGATGAGGAGTTCCTTGAAGAATCACTCGCCTTTATGGAAAAGGCGGTAAAAGCCGATAAGCCTTTCTTCATTTGGCACAACACTACCCGTATGCACGTTTGGACGCGCCTACAAGAGAAGTACCAAGGCAAATCGGGCATCAGTATTTATGCTGATGGCATGTTGGAGCATGATGACCAAGTCGGTATCTTGCTCGACAAACTAGACGAGCTAAAAATTACCGATAACACCATCGTAATTTACTCAACCGACAACGGTGCTGAAACCGTGACTTGGCCTGATGGCGGTGCTACACCATTCCACGGTGAAAAAGGCACAACATGGGAAGGCGGTATGCGTGTTCCTCAGCTTGTTCGCTGGCCGGGTGTAATCGAACCGGGTTCACGTATCAATGAAATGATGGCTCACCAAGACTGGCTACCAACTCTGATGGATGCTGCTGGTGTGCCAGATGTGAAGGAAAAACTGGCTGAAGGCTACACAGCCAACGGTAAAGACTGGCGTGTTCACATCGATGGCTACAACTTCAAACCTTACTTCGAAGGTAAAGAAGACAAAGGCCCTCGTGAGTCTCTACTCTACTTCTCAGCTAACGGTGAGCTAAACGCGGTTCGCTGGAACGACTGGAAACTGAACTTCGCCGTGATGGAAGGTAACATTTCTGATGCTGTTCGCTTCGAGCAGAACTGGCCACAGATCATCCACCTTCGTGCTGACCCATTCGAAAAAGCACCACACGAGTCTGGTATGTACCTTCGCTGGATGGCTGACAACATGTGGTTGTTCGTACCAATTCAGGACGTAATCGGTGATTTCTTCAAGACCCTGCCTGATTACCCAATGCAGCAAGGCCAATTGATGAACCCTGCGTCGATCAATTACCAATCCCTTGGCCTGCAAGGCAAGATGCAACAACTTGACGCCCTACAGCAGAAAGTTGAGACAATAAAGTAACTGTGCTTCCTTTTGGATAAAACCAAAACGCCCGCCATTCTATGAATGCGGGCGTTTTCTATTTTCTTGTGATTTGGGTTTGGGTTGGGAGCTTTGGTAGTGGTCGACAAACCTATCCCTCACACTGCGAAGATGGTTGGCGCTTTTCCTTTGCACAATCTCACGGATCCTTCTGTTATCCAAGCTCAAAGCTTGAACTCCGCATTACAGTAGCTGCAGCGATATATACTCTTGTAGAGCAAACGCTGCCACCAGCGCCTCTTCACTTTTACCACTATTTTATGTTTGCATGATTCATCCATCACCATCGCCTGCTTTTGTCATACAAGGCGGAAAAGTATAGGAACAGAGCTCGTTTCGTTAAACCGTTAATATGGAAACCCATCGTTTCACTTTATGGAACAGTAAACCCTACAGACTCTGATAAAATAGAACTAACAACCATTATCATCTTGGTAATATGAAAACTGAAGATATTAAGCTATTTCATAAAGTTGTAGAGTTTGGGTCGCTCTCAGAAACAGCCAAGTGGTTGGATTTACCCAAATCAAACATTAGCCGGCGGATTAAGCTGCTAGAAGATAATATCGGAATAAAATTATTTCATCGTCACAGTAGGAATGTCACTTTGACTGAGTCTGGGAATCGCTTTTATATCTCAACGGTGTCTATCATCAAGGATCTCGACCGAACCGTTTTATCGCTTCAAACACCAGAAGATGATCTGCAGGGCAAACTCAAAATCATGATCATGCCCGTCATGCTCAATAAAGCTCAATTGGTGTTGGACTTTATGACATTGCACCCGAATATTGACGTTGAGGTGATTAGCTCACCCTATGAGCAAGATTTAATTAAAAACAATATTGATATGGCTTTTCGGTTATCGAACAAAGTCAGTGAAGAAAACTTGGTCGCCCGGGAGATGGCGAGAGAAACATTCGGTTTATATGCCTCACCCCAATATATTGCTGAATTTGGTGAGCCGCAATCACTGGAAGATTTAGTAGAGCATTTGTTCATTGTCTATAGATTTAGTAATGGTCAAATTTTCGACAAAGTAACGAGTAAAAACGGAAATATCATCCAACCGAAGTCTTCACTTACTGTGAACAGTATATCGCTAATGATAGAAGCGGCGACACAACATAAAGGGGTACTTTTTACCTCTAGACGCATTGGCAAACAGTTTGTGGAAAAAGGTCTTCTGCAATTAATTATCCCAACCTACGCACCAATAATGAATTTATCATGGCTTGTGCACCCGCCAAGACATTTCATGTCACGTGAGGGTAAGGCCTTCCTTGATTTTGTCTTGGAAAGGCAAGCGGATTTGCTGTATCCAGATTCAGAACTAATAGATGTGTTGAGAACGCCATTCAACCCACAACAATAGATGATCACAAGAAAAACCAAGCAAGTCATAAAAATTAACAAACACAACCAAAAGCGAGCACAATTAACAAAAATCAAACCATGATAAATCCGCTAGCTTCATGCGATTTTTATCCACCATAACAAGAAACAAACAACAACAAATTACAACCAAAAAAGCAAATAAGGAGCAACATAAATAACATAAATTCAAACACGAACATTTTACCGTGTTAATGACCGTAAAAAACCCCTCCAAAACTTGATCTAGACCTCGAAATTTCTGCGCTTTCCCTTTGAATAATCAGCAAGGTAGATCTACGATTAGCGCCTAAATGGAAAATCTTACGATAGCCCATTTCCTTACTACCCATGAAACAGAGTCTATTGCATGAATAACGATAAACGCCCCCTCTATATCCCTTACGCCGGCCCTGCGTTACTAGAAACTCCCCTGCTAAACAAAGGTAGTGCATTCTCTGTCGAAGAGCGTATGTTCTTCAACCTGGAAGGTTTGCTTCCAGAAGCTATCGAAACCATTGAAGAACAAACAGAACGTGCTTATAAGCAGTTTTTGAAATTCGAAAACGACATGGATAAGCACATCTATCTTCGTAACATCCAAGATACTAACGAAACCCTATTCTACCGTTTGGTTGAAAACCACATCTCAGAGATGATGCCTATCATCTACACGCCAACTGTTGGTGCTGCGTGTGAAGACTTCTCGAACATCTACCGCCGTGGCCGTGGTCTTTTCATCTCTTACCCTAACCGTGACCGCATTGAAGACATGCTAAACAATGCATCTCGCCACAACGTAAAAGTGATTGTTGTGACCGACGGTGAACGTATTCTTGGTTTGGGCGACCAAGGTATCGGTGGTATGGGCATTCCAATCGGTAAGCTTTCTCTGTACACAGCTTGTGGCGGTATCAGCCCGGCTTATACCCTACCGGTTGTTCTAGATGTTGGTACCAACAACCCACAGCGTCTGTCTGACCCAATGTACATGGGTTGGCGTCATCCTCGTATTTCTGGTCAGGAGTACGACAACTTTGTTGACGAGTTTATCCAAGCCGTTAAACAGCGCTGGCCTGATGCGCTCATTCAGTTCGAAGACTTTGCGCAGAAGAACGCCATGCCTCTGCTTGAGCGTTACAAAGACAAAGTATGTTGCTTCAACGATGATATCCAAGGCACAGCAGCGGTAACCGTGGGCTCACTACTTGCCGCATGTAAAGCAGCAGGAAGCAAGCTGTCTGAACAACGTGTGACATTCTTGGGAGCCGGCTCTGCGGGTTGTGGTATTGCTGAAGCGATTATTGCTCAGATGGTCTCTGAAGGTATTTCTGATCAGCAGGCGCGTAGCCAGGTGTTCATGGTTGACCGCTGGGGTCTGCTGGTTGATGACATGCCGAACCTTATCAACTTCCAGAAGAAGCTGGTACAAACACGCTCAACAATCAATGAGTGGGATACGGAAGATAACAACATCTCGCTACTGGATGTAATGCGCAATGCCAAACCAACGGTTCTGATCGGTGTATCTGGCGTTCCTGGCCTATTCAGTGAAGAAGTGATCCGCGAAATGCATGCCCATTGCGAGCGTCCAATTATCTTCCCACTGTCAAACCCAACCAGCCGTGTGGAAGCGACTCCTGCAGATATCATCCGCTGGACTGACGGTAACGCATTGGTTGCAACCGGTTCTCCGTTCGAGCCTGTCGTTCACAACGGTAAGACTTACCCGATTGCCCAGTGTAATAACAGCTACATCTTCCCTGGTATTGGCTTGGGCGTACTGGCTGTAGGTGCTCGTCGTGTAACAGATGAAATGCTGATGGAAAGTAGCCGTGCCCTAGCAGAGTGCTCACCACTGGCCATTAACGGTAGTGGTGCCCTTCTACCGCCATTGGAAGAGATCCAGAACGTTTCTCGTCATATCGCATTCGCCGTTGCTAAGAAAGCGGTTGAGCAGCGTAAAGCGCCTAAGAATACCGACGAGCGTATTAAAGAGAAGATCAACGACAACTTCTGGGATGCAGAGTACCGTCGTTACAAGCGTACTTCTTTCTAATACAGACCGCTTATAGTCACCACAAGCTATTTTGTATTAAGGACCCGCCAATTGGCGGGTCTTCTTTCAATGAAATGGCTAGGAAACAGCCACATTAACTATGTCCTTATACATTCTTTTTTGGATTTGCAAACTTGCTTAGCTGCAATATTAATAATTTTCGTGTTTCCTCCAAAAAATCCTTTAAGCCGATACTCAATACACCCCTGCAGAATTACTATATTCGAATCAAACTAAGCATTAGTCTGATATTGGGTATAAAACTCCCTCGTGTATTCATAAAAAGGTATTGGTAATAATATGCAAGATCTGCCAATTTGCTCTGAATGTGGCCAAGATGAAGAATATCTCATTTCAGAATCTGGGGGATATGTGTGTATCTGCGGGCATCAATTTGAAGGGCATAACGTCGAAGCAAATAAAGAAAGCACCAGTATTTCTAATCGGCGTGAAGAAAAAACCAACGCTTACCAAGCCACCTACCAACACCGCAAAACTGCCTTACTGCACTAATTTCATATTTTCACTGGTTAAAACCGCTTTTAATGGGCGGTTTTTATTTAACTATTTCATGAAATATTATTCATTACTGCCATTCAATCCCTTCACAGCCATTCTCAAATGTTAAGAATAGTTGAAATCCACACAACAAATCACGGTTAAATATTCTGCGTTATTTGGTTAACACAGAGTAAAAACCAAAAATATCATCAATTATACAATGTTCATTAAGCCTCTGTAAGAAACGTAGTGACACAAAGATAAACCACTGAAATTATTGATTTAATTATACAGAATGCAGTGTTGCAAGCTTGAGTTGCGCGAATCTCATTGAAAAAACGTGATATACATCACGCTGATGTGAGAGAATTTCGTGCTAACTTACCGCCCCGTCTACAGATGAAACACCTGATTCTATGTTTCACATATGTAACTTCAACAAGTTACACATGACTGGATTCTTCCAGTTAATAACAAATATAAATTCAGAATCATATTCATGAACTGTCATGTAAATGGACGTTTCAGTTTGCTCGACCAACCTCTAAATCGGTTGAGTGTCATATACAGGAAATTAGTATGAGTGTTACAAACGAAACTTGGTTGACCTCGCTGAACGATGGCCTTGAGGCTGTCATCGGCGCAATTAACGGTGTACTTTGGGGCCAACTCCTTGTTTACCTACTGGTAGCAGTCGGTATTTACTTCACTTTACGTCTCGGCTTTATCCAAATTCGCCAATTCCGCCATTCTGTTGATGTCCTAAAAAGCGGTAAAGATGTTGATAACGGTATCAGCTCTTACCAAGTGTTCTGTACATCAATGGCAGCCCGTGTAGGTACTGGTAACATGGCTGGTGTTGCTGTTGCACTTACCGTTGGTGGCCCAGGTGCTATCTTCTGGATGTGGTTGATTGCCCTATTCGGTATGTCTACGGCTTTCATCGAATCAACACTTGCTCAGATCTACAAAACTAAAGATGTTGACGGCCAATACCGTGGTGGCCCAGCCTACTACATGGAAAAAGGCCTAGGCATGCGCTGGATGGGTTCACTATTCTCAGTGTTCCTGATCATTGCATTCGGTCTGGTATTCAACGCAGTACAAGCAAACACCATCACAGATGCGCTAAGCCACTCTTTCGGCTTTGACGAAACCATCATGGGTGTAGTGATTGTTGCCTTCTCTGCCTTCTTCATCATGGGCGGCCTACGTAAGATTGCAGCAGCATCAGCGAAAATTGTTCCAGTAATGGCTATCGGCTACCTGGCAATCGCAATGATCATCGTGATCATGAACATCACTGAGCTTCCAGCAGTACTGGCTCTTATCGTTAAGAGCGCATTTGGCTGGCAAGAAGCGGCAGCAGGTGGTGTGGCTTACACCATTGCACAGGCAATGCAAAGCGGTATCGCTCGTGGTCTATTCTCGAACGAAGCCGGTATGGGTTCTGCAGCAAACGTTGCAGCAAGTGCGACACCAAACCCGAACCACCCAGCGTCTCAGGGTTTCGTTCAAATGCTAGGTGTTTTCGTTGATACCATCGTTATCTGTTCAGCTTCTGCAGCAATGATTATGCTAAGTGGCGTGATGGATCAACCAAACGCGGCAACCGGTATCAGCCTGCTTCAGCAAGCGCTAACAAGCGAGCTAGGTAGCTGGACGACTTACTTCATGGCTGCAGCGATTCTACTGTTCTGTTTCTCGTCAATCATCGCGAACTACAGCTACGCTGAAACTAACGTGATGTTCCTGAACGGTAACACTAAGAAAGGCCTATTCGCTTTCCGTGTGTGCGTACTTATCATGGTGATGTTCGGCTCTGTTGCTTCACTACCAGTGGTATGGAACCTAGCTGACGCATCTATGGGTATGATGGCGCTAATCAACATTGTTGCGCTGGTACTACTGTCTAAGTTGGCTATCAAGGTTATCAAAGACTACGAAACACAGCTTAAAGCGGGTAAAACGCCAGAGTTCGACCGCTCTAAGTTCCCAGAGCTAGATGACCTAGACGGTGCATGGCACCCAGAAGGTACTGAGCCGGTAGCTGCTACTAGCAAGTAATCTACTCTGACAATACAAACTAAAGAGCCAGCGTAAAAAACGCTGGCTCTTTTTTTATTGGCTATTAAGCATCTTTACTTGCTTATAACGCCCCTAGGCGTTGACTCCCCATCGCGCGTTAGTTTGCATATTCCTCAGCAGTAATCCGAATCACATCCACCACCACATCGCTTGCAGCTTGAAGTGACTTAACAGGCAAGTATTCATAGATGGAGTGGAAGTTATGGGCTCCGGTAAAGATATTCGGACAAGGCAACCCTTTTTGAGAAAGCACCGCGCCGTCATAGCCGCCACGCATTGGAATCGCTTTCATCTCGATATTGTTACGTAGATAAGCTGCCTTAGCGATTTCAATAGGGAAGCCAGCCTCACCTTCCAGACTGTTGGCAACGTTCTCGTAGCGGTCTGAAAGCTCAATCTCGATATGTCCTTCACCCCACAATGATTGGCAGCTATCAGCAAGTTGCTGCAAGAAAGCCATACGATGGGCATAGCCCTGCTTGGTAAAGTCACGGATATCCATTTTAAGCACCGTTTTGGCACTGTTACCAGACATCTCTTTGACCCAGTAATAGCCTTCCCTACCCTCGGTATATTCAGGTGCTTCACCCAGTGGCAGCATGGCAATATATTTCTGTGCCATCAACAGAGAGTTTTTCAGTTTACCCTTAGCAGACATAGGATGGGCTGACTGACCGGTAAAAGTCACTACCGCGTTACCCGCATTCCAGTTTTCATAAACAAACTCACCGATGCCGCAGCAATCCAAGGTATAGCCGAAATCAGCCCCGAAACTTTCAACATCAAATGCCTTGGCACCGCGCAAACCTTGCTCTTCATCAGGCAGGAATGCCACTTTGACCGGGCCATGTTCAATCTCTGGGTTTGCAACCAACACCTGAAGCGCGTGCATGATGGCTGCAATCGCTGCTTTATCATCTGCACCTAACAAGCTGGTGCCATCGGTCACAATGATGTCTTGTCCCTGATATTGGGCAATTTCAGGAAACTCTGATTCCTTGAGCACTATCTCCAATGCTTCATTGAGTACGATATCCCCGCCTTGGTAAGAAACAATTTGGGCTTTGGTGTCGTTGGTTTGCTCGGCACTGGTATCTAGGTGGGCAAAGAATGAAACCGTAGGTAAATCTTTATTAGTATTGGCCGGTAGGGTCGCGGTAAGGATCGCGGTATCGCGTAGAACGATCTCTTCCATACCTAGTGCCTCTAGCTCTGCTTTAAGCAGGATCGCCAATTCCATTTGCCCTTGGGAAGAAGGCATGATGCCAGCAGCTCCCTTTTCGCGGCTAGTCGTTGTATTGATACGGGTATAGTTGATAAATCTATCGACAATATTCATGTTTCAGCTCCGATCTGAATCGAAAATACGGCAGAGAATTGTTCTGCCGTAAACTTAGTTGTTTTCGTTGTTAGCCCTGCTTACACAATGAGTTGTGAGCAAATCATTACCGTCAGCAATCCACCAAGCATTGGAATCGCAGTTCGTTTTGCCAGCTCAATTGGGGAGACATTGGCCACCGCCGCACAGGCGATCACAACACCGGCAACCGGTGAGGCCGAACGCATCAGGCCTGCTGATAACTGCATTGGTAGCGCGACATGTGCCGCAGCTGTACCGACTTGTGACGCCACATCAGGGGCAAGGTTGGAGAAACTAAAGAATGCGGCATTACCTGACCCTGATAGCATAGTAATAGTAATGATAATACCCACCAGCATCACAACCATGGCTGAATAACCTAGGCCCAAGTTTGCTGCTGAGTTAAGAAGCAAATCGATAAAGCCAATCGCGCTTAGGCCAACAACAAACACCTGAGCGGCAATGATCAGGGTAACCACACCGGCAAATACACCGCCCATACCTTCTAGGTACACTTTCAACGAAGCAGCAACGGTTTTACCATCACGGGTATAAATAAAGTCACACACCATAGAGACAAACAGTGCGATAAACATAGCGGTAACCACGTCCATCCGAATTGAGGTGATTGCAAACTTACTGAAAGTAAGAAGCAGCAGCAATGGAAGTACAGGCAAAATAGCAAACCACTTAGGTGCTTCACGCTGCTCTTTTGACTCAAGATTAAATTCGTGAGTCACGCCGTTCTCTTGGTCTTTGCGGTCAAAGTAACGCTGGCAGAAGAAATGAAGAACCGCGATAACCGCCATCGCAGCTATGGAGACAGGTAACTGGTAGCTAGCAAAGTATGTAGCGACATCAATACCTGACACTTCAGCAGCCTTGTTCGCTGCCGATGATGCTGGGCCAAGATCCAAGCAACCGGTTGTTGCAACAACCGCTGCCGCCGCTGCCGGGTTACAGCCTACACCGACCAAAACCGGGTACATGGCTACCAATAAAAGTAGCGCCAGGCCGGTCGCACTAGGAATGAATATATTAATCAACTGGCCGATAACATACGCCATCGCCAACACCAAATAAGGGTTCTTCACATAAGACAGTGGCTTGGTCGCAATCTGCACCATGGCATTTGCCGCACCGATGTGGCCCATGTATTTCGAGAAACCACCCACAGCCATGATAATCAAGCCCAACTTGGCGAGCGTAGAGGATGAGATAACCTTGATCACTTCAAAAAAGTCGACAACCACAGAGCCGGTATGTGCCCCACCCTTTGGCATGAATTCGGTATTACCGCTTATCACTCCAAGAGCAATCATCATCAAACCTGCCAAAAATAACACTGCCTGAGTATTATATTTTTTGACAATAAAATATCCGACACCAAATATTGATGGTAGAGCTAAGTATGTAATCATTAAAAACCCCTTCAAGAGAGAATAAAAATGTGATTTATTGGTTTAATAAATATGAGCTAAAAATTGGATACATTAACACCACACCTGATTATCTCAACGTTAATATTTGGCAGAACCAAATAGTTAGTTATAATAATTCAATCAGGCTAATATAAATAAATTTGTTTGTATTAACTTTAAGGTGTTAGTTTTTAAATACACTGAATTCGTCGAACAATCCTTCTATTCGTTTAAATCGATTATCTTTTTCTTGGTGCATCGAAAGCCCTTTGATAAACGCTTCTATCAATGCAAAACCCGCCGCACGATTATTGAAAAAACCTCTTCCGGCACTTTCGACAATAAACTGGACATCACAATATGAGACAAAAGGGTTCACAGGTTGATCAGTCACTAGGATGTTATGACCTCCGCACTCATGGAACCAACGGACAAGTTTGATCGTGATAGACGAATAGCGGTGATAAGAGATAGCCAGCAACACGTCGTCTTTGGTCACATCCACTAATTGATGCGGCAAGGTTGAGATATCAGCTTTCAATAACACGACATCTTTACGTAAGTACCTAGCCAATAGGTAAAAGTATGTTGCTAATGCTTCAGAGGATGCACTACCCATCACGTACAGTTTACCCTTATCCTGTCGCATTAATTTCATCGCTGACTCAAAATCTTGTTCAGGTAAACTGTTGAATGTCTTATCCACATTATCTATCGTTTCTTGATAATGATTTGCCAATAAGCCCTCGATAGTATCTTGCGATGCTTCATGAGTATGGTATTCATAGCGTTCGATTGGCGTGGTTAACGTTTGTGCCAAATCGTCTGACACTTCTTTTTTAAATTGAATAAAACCACTAAACCCTAAACGCTGTAAAAAGCGCCCTAAGGTTGCTTTCCCTACCCCAATTTGTTTACAGAGCTCATCAATTTTAGCAAACGGCAGCATGGTGTAATGTTCCATAAAATACGCTGCAATACGTTTCTCTGCTGCCGTATAAGAGTCAAATTTATTGACCGCATTAATGAACTCTTGTTTATTCATGGGTGTAATTTCCCGCATTTTTCTTTATGTGGGAAATTTTTCCACTCAAAGGTTAAATAGGCAAGGGAATACGATTTTCCCAGCAAAAATTTGTGATCACCCGCTTAAGCAACACACATCAGCATCAATGATTCATTTTTTGTTTATCTTATTTTTACACCACTTTAACAGAGGACCTTTATACGGTATATTGATTTCTTGATTAACCGCTCAATTTTAAAGTTGTTATGCTTTTAACGCAAAAAAGCATTTAATATTCAACTTATATTTTGCGCTAAATCAATTCACCAAGGTTGTGAGATTTTATTCATGGGATATTTTTCCCAATTTGGATGAACTTCACAAAAAATTGAGCGATTGATTACTTTAAAAGCAAAAGCACATCAATACATTCACGCGAGGAATCATTAATACACTTGATTACAAGTTCATACGTAAATTCAACCGTTGAACTACCACCTATAAGTGCCTTTATATTCAATCACCTGCGCTAATTTAAGCAATCGTTACACACAATCGTTTGCTTGGCGGTCAATAACCGAAGTTTTATGTCTCCGTTTTGTAATTGCTCCTCTGTTTTAACTCGTATATAGTGCGCAAGCCTTACAGTAATAAGGCTTTTCTCTGTGGTTGAATAGTATTCACAGCATTCACCCATCAACAGATAATTATAAATAGGTTATCCCATGAAGTTTACTAAGCCTCTTATCGCGCTTTCTGTCGCAACGGCGCTAGCTGGTTGTGCTCAGTCTACAGTTGAAACAGGTGACTCTTTTACCCTAACTGTCGCCCACATTAACGACACGCATTCCAATTTCGATCCTGTTAAGTCCAGCTTCTGGGCGCGAAACAAGCTAGTTTACAACGAGTTCGGTGGCTTCCCTCGTTTGCAAACGATGGCTGATGAGTATAAGAAAGCGGCTGAAGATAATGACCAGAGCTTCTTGTTCCTTCACGGTGGTGACGCATGGCAAGGCAGCGCATACTTCAAACTCAATGAAGGCGCAATGAATGCCGAACTACTGAGCCGCTTAGGTATTGATGCCATGGCACTGGGTAACCACGAGTTCGACCTGAATAACACAAAACTTAACCAGTTCATTGGCGACATCAATTTCCCTGTTCTAGCTGCTAACATCGACGCTAGCCAAGATGCCGACCTGAAAGACCAAACCAACCTCAAGCCTTACGTTGTTTACGCGTTCGACGGCAACCAGAAAACAGAAGTCACTGACCTAGATAACCTTCCTGCTGGCAAAGATATTGTTGCTGTCTTCGGTATCGCGCTAGACGACATGCCAAACATCGCGCCTAATACTGGTGACGTAATTTTCCATGACATGGTGGAATCTTCGCAGGCAACTGTTGATATGTTCCATGCAAAAGGCATCAACAACATCATCGCGGTTACCCACATCGGTAACGCAATTGATGTTGACGTTGCATCACAGGTTAACGGTATCGACCTGATCGTAGGTGGTCACTCACACACCCTACTGGGCGACTTCACCAACCTAGGCCACGACAATGGCGGCGAATACGCCCAAATGGTTCAGAACCCTGACGGTCAGAGCCAGACATGTGTTGTTCAAGCTGGTGAATACGCACAAGCTATCGGTCAGTTGGATGTTACCTTCGACGCCAACGGTAAAGTGACTAACTGTGCAGGCCTTAACGTATTGCTAAGTAACGACGAGTATTTCCACTCGCCGCTACGTGAAGCCGGTAGCGAATTCAGCGCCGATGAGACCGCCAACGTGGTGAGCTTCATCGAAGGTGAAGACAACATCACCATTACCGAAGAAGAAGCGGTAATGCGTCAGATCATCGACACCAAGTACAAGCCAGCGGTTAACGAAGCTTACGGTAAGGTAATCGCTCAGGTTCCTGAAGAAATCAACCACGAACGTCGTCCGGGTGACGGCGGTACAGACGCACACGGTTCTGATGTAGCCCCTATCCTGGCAGCAGGCCAGTACTACTGGGCTAACTCACCAGAAGTTGTTGCTGTTACCGGTATGAAAGTTGACTTCTCTCTGATCGGTGCTGGCGGTATCCGTACCAACATTGAAGCGGGTGAATACCGTGAAGGTAACATTTCACTAGAACTACTACCATTCTCTAACTTCATGTCTGTCGTACCTGTAAAAGGTAAAGACATCAAAGAACTGATCGACGGTACAGTTTCTGCGACCCTTCCTGAAGGTTCTCACGCAGGTAAGTTCCCATACGGTGGCCACATCCGTTACCAGTACACAGAAACGACGCCTTACCAAAGCGGTAAGCTAGATTACGTTGAAGTGATGACTGGCACTGCTGAAGCACCGGTTTGGACACCAATCGAAGACAACAAGACCTACAACGTTGCAATCAACAACTACAATGCAACAGGTAACGATGGCTGGACTCCGCTATTTACAGCCCAGCAGAAATCTTCTGGCCGTGTTGACCTTGCATATGTTGACGGCAAGCTGACAGGCTTCAAAGTGAAGAACATCGTCGAGGCCGATGGTCGTTTCAAGGTGAACTATGAAGGCGCAGCCCCTAACTGTAAGGCTGACAACTTCCGCTGTAACACCGATGCACAAGCTGTTATCGACTACATCGCTGAAAACATGCCAACACTTAAGCCGCTTGACTACAACGTAGTAACGTTTAACCGCGCGAACTAATTTGTATCAATCGCTATGAAAAACACAAAGAGGATGGCATAGGCCATCCTCTTTTTTCTATTTATTCTGCAGTAACTTTATTTCCCTCTACGGCTCCTGTCTTGCTAGTTCTACTTCAACACACTCTTTTCTAGCACTTTTGCGTCCACCAGCTTTAATAACACTTCACGAGTTTGCTCTCGCAAAAAATCACGGAGCATTCTTACTGTCGGTGTAATCGACTGGCGGCTCGGGCAGACAAGCCATAGCTCGGTCGGGGTGGGTTTGTAGTCTGGCATCAGGTTAATCACCCGCTCATTGAGAAGATCACCGGCCATATCCAAGCAGGATTTAATGGCAATCCCCTGCCCCGATACACACCAGCGCCTGACCAAATCCCCGTCATTGGAGGAGCGGTTTCCCTTTAGTTTCACTTTGTGGCTCTGCTCACCAACATTAAACCGCCACTCATCCTGAACAATATCGCGAAGCTGGTAGAACAAACCATTGTGTTGTTTCAGATCCTCTAGCGAGTTAGGAGTCCCATTGGATTCAAGGTAGGAAGCTGACGCACACATCAAACGAGGCACATTACAAATTTTGAAACCATACATACTGGCATCATTGGGAGAGCCGTACCGCAAGGCCATATCTACCGAGTCACGATAAAAGTCGATATTGCTATCACTGATATTACTGCGCAAGGCGACATTAGGGTGATTGGCAAGAAACGCATCCAGCCATGGAGTCACCACATTCCTACCAAGATCTGACGACAGGGAGATCCTAATTTCACCATCTATATCATCTAGGTCTTCACGTACATTTTGCTTTGCATTTTCAAGCATTTGCAGGGCTTGTTCGCACTGGGGTAAATAGCGCTCTCCCGCAGGAGAGATCCTAAGTTGTCTGGTAGTACGAACAAACAACTCAACGCCAAGTGAGGCTTCAACCCGTTTGACTGCTGCACTGGCCGTTGCCACCCGCATATCTAAACTGGTCGCTGCCGCAGTAATACTGCGAAACTCCGCCACCTTCAACACCACTTCAAGATCTTGGATGAGCATATACGTGCCTTCAATAAACTTATTATCAAATCTCTTTTGATAATATATCAATTTCAACGCCGTTTTTAAGTTAAGTGACAAGGCTTATGATGACTACCCATTAATTCCATACCGACCGGATAATCACGATGCCGTCTATTCAGTTTCAACAAGGGCCAATTCGTCCACCATCAGAAGCCGATAGTTTATTGATCAGAACAACCCAAGGTTGCCCTTGGAATAAATGTCGTTTTTGTACCCTGTTTGACGGAATGAATTTTTCCGTCCGCCCTGTCGAAGATATCAAACGAGATATCTGGGCGGCGAAAGCCTTTTATAAGGGCCGGAAATTCGATACCTGCTTTCTACAAGACGGTGACTCGTTCGCCATGGATACGCAGGATTTACTGGATGTATTGAATACACTTAAGCAGGCATTTCCGGAGCTAAAACAAATAAGCTCCTATGGCCGCGCCCAAACCATGACGAAAAAGTCACCGGAAGAGATGAAAGCCATCTGCGACGCTGGCCTCAACATGCTTTACTGCGGCATGGAGTCTGGTTCGATTGATGTTTTGCAGAAGATGAAAAAAGGCATCACGCCTAAGTCTATCCTCAAGTCAGCGGAGTACGCCAAACAGGCAGGCATGAAGATGATGACATTTATCATTCTTGGCTTGGGTGGCAAAGAGCTTTCAGAGCAGCATGTGAATGAAACAGCTGCCCTGCTAAATCAGATTGACCCCGATGAAATCCGTATTCTGTCGCTGGCCGTTAAGCCCGGTACAGAACTCGATAGTATGGTGGAAGATGGTAATTTCACTCCTCTGACAGAGCTTGAAATGGTCGAGGAGCAAAGACAGCTGATTAGCCTTCTAGAAAACGTAAAGGGTAATTATGGCAACTACCACTCCATCAACTTGCTTATGGAGCTAAATGGTAAATTGCCTGAAGATAAGCCTCAGTTTCTTGCGACTATCGATCGTTTTTTGGCATTACAACCAGAGCATCAACATAACTTCATTCTCGGTCGCAGAGTTCACTATTACAGTCAGTTGGACGATATGAGCAACCAGCTTTACTTTGATACAGTACAGAGAGAATTAGACAGAATTGAGCAATCTGGTACTACGAATATTGACGATATCTTTTATCAGCTGCGCCAGCGCATGATTTAACTTCATTGAATTGACCAACAGGAACTGACCATGATTGAAATAAACAACTGGCATATTCGCAATGACAACCCAGTGAACTGGCGTATTGAAGACCAAGAATTGCTTGTCCAAGTCTCTGAAGGAAACATCTGGGGCGCTGGCTCATCGGAGGTGGACAATATGTTTATCCATCCAATCAAGCAAGATAGCGTTAAAGAGAAAGGGAATTTCAGTGCACAGGTCGCAATTAATTTAACCCCTAAACGGACTTACGAACAAGGTGGGCTGGGCATTATTTGGGATAACGACAACTACATAAAGATCAGCAAAGAGATGTTCAATGGCAAGCTGTCGCTGGTGTTTGTTATCGAGAAAGACGGTTACCCTTCAGTACAGCAGCTTATCGATTACTCAAAAGATGATGTGGTTGTCAAAATCGAAAAGCGTGATAGCTTGGTAACCGCTTCCTATGCCGAGTCTGTCGGTGGTAAATGGACAGTGGTTGGTACTGCTGGTGCCCTTGACGGCGAAGAAGCAGGGCTAATGCTATACACCTTCGGAGGATCAAAAATGGCCCCGTCGACAGCAAGATTTTCAAACTTTGTGTTGGCCTCAAACTAAAACCCATACAGATAAGTAGCAAGCAGCCGAAGACAAACCTAGAGGCGTTTTTCAGCCTCTAGCCTCTGCTATTGATGCAAGCTACACTATGCTGCACCAGAGCCGTAATGATTAATACAGAAATGAACAAACCCACTTCACTTTGGCAACGCTTTAAATCCGCCGCCGCTGATGCCCTTGATTTCCAATCCCGCGTGTGGGTCGTCAATATCCGAAGCAGCACGCTTCAAGATGAATCATTTGTTGTCAGCGAAGATAATTTCAAGCAACCCTTACAATGGATGAAGAAAAAACAGTTTGATACCGATATGCTAGAGAAGGTTGAGGAGATGAAAGTCTCTCAGGTATTGGTCTTTCATATTGAGGGCGTCAGGTATCGGCTACTTCGGGTGAAATAGCTAGTAGCCAGTGAACCATTTATTGCTTGGTTGTTGGAGTACCTAGCAACCTTCATAAACTTTGTTTACTTTGTAATCTAGTAATGTACCTGTCTGTACACCGTTATTATCACTTATATGAATAGGCATTGAGATATGAACATAGCACCTTCCCTTTTCAACTAAAGGCAGCTCTTCTTTGTTCAGATCTTTGCCCATATAAATTACTGTGCTCGTCATATCAAATGAAGTAACACCAAAATCACTAATATCCATTGCCTTTTCAAGATCTTCCTTGAGCAAGCTCATATGACCGTATATGACGCGAAGGTCTGTCCCTGGAATTTGTGTATAGTCCAATGTGTAATCCATGCCATGCATCATCGCTTTGCTGACAACCATGGTATCTGCGGCTTGATATGCCCCTACAAAACCATCTAGAGCCGCCTTGCGGGCATCGGAAGCAGAGTTTAAAAAGCGAGGTGCTGCGAAGACTGCAGTGATCGCCAAAATCACAATCACGACAACCAACTCAATAAGTGTAAAACCTCGGGAAAGGCGGCTCATATAAAACCCTAGTTCAAAATGTACGCTAAAAACCAATAAGCACAATTATGCATATTGATGATATAGCTCCATTATACGTTGGGAGCATGGGTTTACTAGCAACTACTCGCTATTACAATGTTTAGGTATGTATCGTCTATCCAGACAAAAGAGCTCAAAGATTCCCTATTTGGCACCCAAGGATAATTACCAATCAATCCGTTGACCATCACGGAAGAAACCGCCTGACGGGCCATCTTGATCCATTGTCGCCGCCCATACGATGCCTTTTGCGCCTTCTTCGATAGGACGACCGCCTGTGCCCCCCATATCGGTTGCTACCCACCCCGGACAAACCGCATTGACCATAATACCTTTAAGGCTTAACTGGTTTGCCAGCATCAGAGTCAGTGCGTTCAAGGCAATCTTCGACATGCTGTAAGCGGGTGTCGAGCCCCCCATATTGTGGAGTGCCCCCGCCCCGCTACTAACATTGACGATTCTGGCTTTCGGACTTTGACGCAACAAAGGCAACAGGGCTTGTACCATTCGCCACGCACCAAAAACATTGGTATCCATCGCTTGTTGTACAGTCTCTAAATCCGCATCAACCACATTCTGCCAAGTATCATAATGTATCGCGGCATTATTGATTAACACGTCCACGCTTTGTGCTTCACGGTTTACAAAGTGCAAGAACCTCCCAACACTATCAGCATCAGTAATATCGAGTTGCGCAGGGAGCAAATTCTTACTGCCTAGATCCTCTACGGTCTGCTGCGCGCTTTCTAATTTTCGCGCAGTAACAAAGACTTTATATCCTAGCGAGGCTAGCTGGCGGCTGGTTTCTTTACCTAAACCGCGATTAGCGCCGGTAATGATTGCGACTGGTTGGGACATAACCTACCCTCTAAAACTTGTCATGGGTTATTCGATAACTTCGGCACGCAGTTTGGCAATTTTCAGCTGACCCTGCTGCAGAACCACTCTGAGTTGCTGATGAACCCGCATATCGTATTTGTCGCCACTTTTTGCCGTCGCTTTCCAAACCACATCATAGCTGACCTGCCACCCTTCATCCTGGTTGCCTGAGATAGACAAGTTTTGAATATCATGGGCATTCCAAGTGATATTATCGGTCACCCCTTTGTACCAGCGCAGGAAGTCATCATAGGACTTTACCGGAAAATCTGGATAGTACATGTCTACCGGCTCTGCGATTTTTTGTAGGAAGAAGCCAGATTCACGTTGATGGTCGAAGCCGGCAAACCACTGGTAGACAAAACTCGCAACATCATTACGGCTCAGCTGCTCACGGGCATGACTGTCATAGCTGTCGCTCAATAGATTCATATCAATCTGCAAACGTTCGATCAGCCCTGATTCATCAAACGTGAAATATTCTGTCCACTTATGGGCATCAGGGGCAACCGTCTTCTCGCCATCAGGTAGTGATTGCTGCAGGGTGCCATACAACTCAACTTTTACCGTGTTGCCACCCACATTGCCTTTTATCTCATAATCAAAGTCATCTTGAGTGCTGTAGATAGCAAACCAATCTTTGATCGATTGAATATGCCCTTCTCTACCCTGATATTCTGTACGGGTATCATCATGGACGATTGTCTTGCTGTCTTTGCTAAACAGCGCCATTCGCTGCTCAGCAAATGCCTCCATCCCTTTTTCTTCAGAATCTGATTTGCCAATTAGTGAGTATTGAGAGAAGAAAGCATTAATTGTGTCTGCGTGTTGCCTATGTGTCTGCGGGTCTTGTGCCGCTACTTGTAGGCTCACTGCAGCAAGTAGGAGAAAGATAACTGTTCTGATTTTCATCATGCTCGTTTCCTATCGCTTTAAGGTTATATCGGGGAATAGGCTTAGATATAGACTAAGCCTTTTTCGATATATGTGATTGAATAATACTGCTTGGGGTTTTGTACCTTATTGCTCAGAGGATTAATGCGCTGAGGCCGTTTTAACGTCTTCGTTCAACGTTTTGGACAAGGCGAACACAACTAGGGCTAGTACAGCAGATAAACCATAAACCAGCGCAACCTGTGTCAAATCCGTACTATCAATCAGTTTGGTAAACAAGGCTGACACCAGCGCACCGACACCAAATGTCGTCGCGGTATACAATCCACTCGCCGCACCCGCATTCTCTTTAAAATCAGCCAGTGCGTTAGCAGGGCTGCTACTTAGCAAAATGGTACAGCCCACTGCAACAATCACCATAGGCATGATTAATGAGTACCATGCGTGAATACCGCTCATGGCAAACATCAAAGCCGCGCCCAACACAATCAAGGTTAGGGATACACCAATAAGCGTTTTAATATTCATCAACTGGTTGAGCTTTGGTGCAAGGAAACTCCCCACCATAAAGACGACAGCTATCGCCATAAACATCTGGCCAAACAGGATCTGAGACACACCAAGTTTTCCCATCAAATACATCGGCGCAACGGTCAGCAGGTAGATGAAAAGCGTTTGGGCGACAAGTGCAAAAAACAGGTAAGTACGAAAGCGAATATTCCCCATCACCGACAGATAACGCTTTACGAACCCATGAGTATTCACTTCTTTAGTGTTATCTTTGTGTTGAACACTATCAGCCGGAAGCGCCAGCATAATCCAAGCAATACTCACCGCCCCATCACTGCCATAAGGCTAAACAGTGTGAACCAAGCACTCTTCTCAACAATATAAGCACCGATCAAAGGAGCACTAACAGGCACAAATGCCAGAATGCCATTCAAGTAGCTATAGGCTTTATTCAACGTAGCGCCTTCAAATCGCATCCGAATCAAAGCGAAGATCGCTGTGAAGCACGCACTGCCTCCAAAGCTTTGCAACGCCCGATAAGCAAGAAATTGCATTGATTCGTCTTGCTCAATGCCTGAAATCAGCATTGAACTAACAGAGAAAATCACCAACCCAATAAGGGCTGTTTTCTTCTTACCAATGGTATCCGCCATGCCACCCCAAAATAGCTGGCCTACTCCCCAGAACAGCATGTAAACACTGATAGCCATTGAAGGAACATTTTGGTTATTGAAGAACTCACCGATTTGGTAAACCGCTGGTAGGAAAATATCTAAACCCAATGGTAAGAGGGTGAAAAGAGGTAAACCAGCAAGTAAGGTTAAGCCAACACCGTGTTTTAGCGGGCGGCTCTGTGTTGTCGCATTCATGTCTGTTTCCTAGCTCTACATCGATGAAAGGTATCTTATTCAAAACGATTGTTAGCAACTAGACAGGCAATAATTAATAGATTATTAGGCTGTTGCTAATAGTTAGCAAACCATTAGATAACGGCTAAAACGAAGCTTACTCATTGCTTCTTGTTGCAAAGACTAAGGCAATACCGCCCAGAACCAACAAAGTGGCGATTGTGGCGGAAAGAGTGATTTGCTCGCTAAGAACTATCCAACCACCAATGCTGGCGATTGCCGGCACCGAAAGCTGAACGATTGAAGCTCGCAATATAGAAAGCCTTGGTAAGACAGCATACCAAATCGCATAACCAAGACCTGAAGCAACCGCGCCAGACAGCACCGCTAACACTAAACCACGAGATGAAATAAGCTCAATTTGAAATGGCATTGGCATAAACATCCCAGCAGTCACGGCAATGCCTCCGCCCAGCAATGAGGCCAATATAAAGCTTATTGACATGGTCAAAAGCGAGGGGCGATCACTTTCACGCTTTCCTAACAGAGTAAACGCAGCCCAGCATATCCCGGCAATTGTCATCAACACGGCTGACCCAATATCGGGCCGGGTGGCATTAGGGATAAGTAAATACCCAAAACCAGCCAGGGACACAACCAGTCCCACCCACTCCCAAAGGCTCATCCTGTTACCGCTGAAAAGATGAAAACCAATCATGGTGAACTGGACTGACGCAAACAAAATTAAAGCCCCCGTGCCAGTCGCCATCTTCACATATGAAAATGAAAAGGTCGCAGCGTAACCAAATAACATTAGAGCCCCGAGAAAATCGGTTTTTCTCCAGTTAAACGGGCTGAAGAATGATTTGGAATGCAAGGCAATAGTCAACACCGCAAGGGTTATTGCCCCTGAGACCAATCTCACTAGGGTGAAATTTGCGGCATCAATAGCCCCTTCAGCTAATGCCAAGCGGCACAATATCGAGTTACCCGCAAATGCCAACATGGCGCTAGAAACATACACAGCTGTTTTTAATGGAGAAGAGTTCAATTCAAATTCCACCTAATGAGTGTTCGATTAACATCATAGCGGCTCTTTTTCTAACAAGATAAAACTGGTTAATTGCCTGCCATCATTCCTGAGAAAGGAATTTTACAAACTGGGTAAAATGGCTCTTCACCAAAAGGCGATACGGCCAGTTCTATTTCACCGTGGTTGGTGTATGTATCGAACAACTCGTTATCCTCCTTGACCCTGCCTGCTAGTTTATCTACCGTCTGGTTTTGCTCTGTACAATTACCTTTTTGGCCTTTTTTAAAAGCCTGGTAAATCTGGTTAACTGACATAACAGTTAATGCACAGTGCGTTTCCTCATGACGATAAAGTTGCTCGATATACTCACGATAAAGTTCGGTAATTTCAGGGGAAGCCACTGATTGTTTGATACGCGGCAGCTTATAGGTAATGTCGAGGTTAAATACTTTAATCTCGCAGGTATTATCATCTGTCCAGTAATCATATTCCCAACCCGTATAACCATCTGCATTCCTATCCCTCAGGAACTTTGGTTTATCAACATCAAACGATGCCTCGATATCCGATATTGAATCACCTTCAACAATATACACTTCATAATGCGTCGAGAATGAAAAAGGCAGCGGGGCTTCAGTAGCATAGGCAGAAATTGGAACGATGCCGGCTAAAACGAACAATTTATATAACAAATTAATACCTCGCGTTAGCTACACATTACTCGCAGATGATGAGTTGTACGAAAACATTCTTACCTCATCACGAGGAAACCAACCGAGTTTTTCATAAAAGCCCTGCGCATCCAGGTTATCATTTGCCACAAATAGATGAGTCTTTGCAATGCTTTGTTTTTCCAACGCATTTATAGCATTTGAGATAAGTTGAGCACCAATACCTTGCCCTCGGTAGTGTGTATTCACTGCAAGGTGCTGTATGTAGCCTCGCCTACCGTCCGTCCCCACCAAGATAGCGCCAATAATACCCTCGTCGTCAAAAGCAACAAAACTCATCCCGGGATTACGGGCTAGGTATTTGGCAATATTCTGTTGTGAGTCGGCATCACGAAGTAGCATCGCTTCAATGCCGGTCCAAAGTTTGATGACCTGTGGGTAGTCTGAGATATCCATTTCTCGTATCCGTGTCATTCCTTTTCCTTACTTCTTAATTAGCAACGTCAAACTCTTTTGTGCGCCTGCTTTATCCTTTAGCAAGATAAAAACTCTATATCTCTAATAATCTCCCGGCTTCCAGTTGCACCATGTTCAATCGTGCAAAACGTAATACCCTCTTCCATATGGCTACCTCGAGCAACTAAATGGCCATGTTTATCCCAGACACTACACTGACCTGCAGTATCCCAACCACCAGTATTACCGATATAGTTTGCAAGCAAGACCGGGCACTCTAGCCCCTCAGCAATACCTGCCAATATCCGGCTATCGGTTTCGAAACCAGACTGGGATATCAAGGCGCTGGCTAGATATATATGCGCATTGTGTTCACGAGCGCTTTTGTGATGCAGTGGCTCGGTAAAATCGGCACAGATCGCTAGGAATATATTGAAACCATTTACAGAAAATGAATAGTCCTGCTCACCGGCACAGCAAAACTCACTTTCACCATCATGAAGGTATTGCTTTGAATAGAAATCTGTATGGCCGTTAGGATGGGAAATAATAGCGCCGATATTCGGCTTTTTGTCCGTTTTCGTTATTCCATGAAGTGTCTTTTCTGGGCCCGACAATGGGCAGCCTGCCACTATCGTGATTTGCTGTATAGAGGCAATGTCAGACAAGCGCTGTATTAGTGGAGATTGTTGTTCGATAGCCAATCGCTGCAAAGACGGCAGTTCGTAACCTGTCAGCGACAACTCCGGAAACACGATAACATCGGCATCATGACGTGCTGCTTCGACACATAACCGCTCATGCTTTGTTATGTTTGATTCTATGTCACAAGGTGTAACCTCTAACTGTGCCAAGGCAAACCGAATAGTGCTTAACGTCACGACCTACTCCCTGTCGAAATGACCCAAAAACAACCATGGCTATAATAATGATTATATCAATCAGGTCAATGTGTTAGGGAATAATACCGAGCACCACAATAATTACCGCTTTTATGCTAAGTGGCGGTGAAGCTATAGCTTTTCCAATAGTTCATCCAAGCTAATAGCTGGCTGGATGTCAATTTTGGCCTCCAACATAGCAAACAGGGGCTCATTGATTTCAGCCATTGATAGTTGCTCGGTTGCCTCAAAGATAATGGTCCCTGCTCGGCAGCCATCATCTAAGTGAAAATATGCCGCTTCAGGGTTTACCTTCTCCACCAAGTTCTTGAAGGCTATTGCCAAGGTGCCATCGGCAACTGCTTCATTCCCTTTCTTGGCCGGAATGGAAAAACGTAATATACACCGCATTATGTGCTCCTTATTTATCGTCTACAGTTATGTACACTCCGTATTCAATCAACTTTAGTACAGCCCCAAAAAAACAACCGGCACAAGGCCGGTTGTCTGGATTATTTGATATGGTGTAATTTAGCGCTGCTTCCTACGTAGAATTGCCACCAACATCAAACCGAACAGCATAGGCAATGGGATACTTGCACCACCACCTGAGTTACCCGTTCCGCCTTGGCCTTTATCATCGGTATCGTTGTACGATAGGGTCACAATAATCGGGTCGTGATCCGAAGACGAATAGATATTATCTGACTTCTCTAGATCACCAGTGTGCTTACGGCTGTACTCGAACAAGTTACTCTCGGCAGCATTAATATGCCATGCCTCAACAGCTGCCACCTTGTCTACCAACGACGGGCTTGCCAAAGCATGATCCAAACTACCCAGTTCGCCCTCGTAGCTATAACTGAAGTCAGTTTTATGCTTCAGATTTACAAGGCCATAGCCTTTCTCAACCAACTGCCCCTCGTTCTCAAATACTTCACCATCAAGTGTGGTGTATGAAGCAGTATGGATTTTGCCGCCACGATCAGCCTCATCAAATGAAGTTAGTGTCAGGATAGGATCTTCCATGCCATAAGAGTTCAAATCTCCCATGACCAATACATCACCTTTGATATCTTTGACCGCTTCACCCAAAACTTTTGCCGCAGAGACACGGAAGTTGTTACAGCTACCCTGTACATCTTCCTCGTCAGCGAAGATGACATCGTCTTCCCAGCATGTCGAACCTTTTGATTTAAAGTGGTTAACGATAACGGTCAGATCATCTTTTTCGCCAGGAATATTGAATGTCTGCATCATTGCATGGCGTTGGTAGGCACTTTTCACCCCACCGCCATCAAGTGGTGCATGTTGCTCTGGCATCACAATTTTCCTAGCCTGATTCTTGGCTTTCACCTTATCGTGACGGTAGATGATACCCACGGTAATTGCGTCGGTTCCGAAATATTCGATACCTTCAAATCCCGAGTCATCTTTAAACGTCAGATCCGACTTGTGCACTTTAACGGCCTGGTAATGATCTTTCTTATCCGTTTGTTCATCGTTTAATGCATTCACCAAAGAATCGAGTGCACTGTTGTCATCAAAACCGTTATTTTCAAGCTCCATAAGGGTAACGATGTCAGCATCCATCGCGACGATCGCATTGACGAGCTTGGCCTGTTGAAGAGCAAATTCATCAACCGATGGCGCGCCACGATAGCAATCATCATCTGGGTTGACCGTTACCTCTTTACACATATGGTTCGGATTGCCAGATTCCGCGTAAGAGTTAAAGTAATTCAATACATTGAAGCCAGCGACCTTGATGCCATCTTCGTCCTTGGTTAAGGGTTCATCCACCCTGTCATTTTCTGGCAGACGCAAGATATCCCCACTACCAATAACATTGGTTGTCACGAGTCGGTATTCACCGTAGCTGTAACCCACCATCGCAGTCAGGCCGTTAAGCTTATCGCCCATGCGGAGATAACCATCTACAGGATTGAAGTTATCGAACCAAGGCACTTCACCATCTTTGGCTTTGTAATCTGATTCGACATAAACACGGCTGTTCGCATTTTCGGCAGCCTGCTGCTTGGCGGCTTCTGTCTCTGCGGCATAAAGGTGCGTCGGGTTATAAAGCGGCGTGTTATGGGCCAGCATCAGGTTATTACGGTATGAGGCATAATCGAAACTGAAGTTACGCGTAATCACCAACGGGCTGTCTGCATCAAGCAATACCTGCATACCTTCATGGCGTTCAAGAGCGGTATGAAGATCTTCACCTTCCTTAACTCGGAAAGCTGTCGGCACTGGAATTGGGTTATCCGTGCTAACTACCTTAAACGCATTGTTGCGAACATCCAATTGGGTATTGCCGTAGTATTCTTTGACTGTTGCCTCAACACAGACTTCTGCTCCCGGCTGAATGTCATTCGGTGCCGTGCCGCCGCCCAAGAAAACAAACACCCCATCCGATGTGTTTTCGTTACCATCACCGTAAAGGTCTTGAAGGTAGAAGCCTTTGTATAAGCTCTCACCTCTAGCGGTAACAACACCACGAACAAAGTATTTTTCTGGGCTCTCGAAGCTCCCTTCTGGCACTAACGGGCTTCTATCACCATCGCCTTGAACGTCATAGATTGGCACGAGGTTATCGGTATCACATACGAAAGGGTTCGGTGGCGGTGTTGTGCCATCACAGGCTTCGAGGCCGCTACAGCCTAGGCCATCGAAAGTATCCGTTGGAAAAGTTGTCCACTGCGCATCAAGGTCAAATTCATTCTCGACATCCGTCCTTCCAGTCGTCACTGAAGGGTCACGGCGAAGGGTCACATCTTTGGCAAAGTCTTCACGCACACCTAGTTGGCCCAAGCTGTCAATCAACTCTTCACCATCGAACAAAGCAACGACATCGTCACCATTAAAACTCAGGCTGCCTGATGCTTGGTCACCTACCTCTTTGATATCTGATGACGCAGAACTATGGTGAAGGACATAGCTTTCACCCACCGCCAAATTAACATCGTTCAAACTGATGGTGGTACCAAATGAGTCTGCACCGTTTATTGCCAACTTCACGCTATATTCTGAGAGGTTAATTCCAGATTCAGAAAGGTTGGTCACCTCAATAGCTTTATTATTACTCGTTCCTTCAACATATTCCGTTATTAATAACTGTGCAGAAACCGATGATGACATCAAAGCCAGGGCAATAGCACTGGCTAATGTGTTGATTCGTGTCATGTGTAAACTCCGATATAAATAAAAACCAGAGGCTATCCGGCCTTAGGTTTTCCAACTGATAGTATTATGCTCAGTGAATAATTATTTAATTAAGATAATTTCGAATGTAATATCGAGATACCAATTTGAGCGAGACTATTTTTATATATCAGTGTTACAAATATCAATTTGATCTGACACGAAATGCAGTTTTTCTTCAATTCTTGACTCAGGTGCACAAGGTTACATACCAACACAAATACTGCTCGCAACATTAAAAAGAAACCATTGATTTAAGCAGATAAAAGTGCAAAGGCGTTTTTAATTGGCATTAAAGAAACTTGAAGATGAAAACCTACGTTACATTGTCACCCAGTAATAAATGACAGATTTAAAATAAGTTGAACTTGGAAAATAACATGAAGTAATTAAAAACCGCTGATGATTATTCTCCATCGGCGGTTATTTCACCAATATATTC
>NZ_JACSOF010000022.1:0-55285 GCF_014349205.1 Photobacterium sp. BZF1 | reverse complement strand
TATAGGAGGAATATGCACTTGACTCGTGAATAAATATTCAAGAAATATCCAAACAAAAATACAATAACTACAATAAAATCAAACCTTTCCGGACGGAAAAAGTTGAAATCCTGCCTTGCCATCGTAGTGAGCTGGCAAGAGAAAGTTACGAAGATGTAGATATGAGAAAGACCAAAGCGATGTTCGTTGACGAGTCACGGGCTTTTCATAATGGAAAATACTCTTATGAAAATTTCGTGTATATAAACGCTAAAACCAAGAGTTTCATCACCTGCCCTATCCATGGCGATTTTGAACAACGCCCTGACGCCCATCTCGCAGGCAGGGGTTGCCCGAAATGTTCAGGTAAAAAGAAGCGGACAAAAGAAGAGTTCGTTGAAAAGGCGCACACTGTTCATCAGAACAAATACAACTACGAGAAGTTCATTTACCTCGGGTCTTTAGAAAAAGGCATTATTATTTGTCCAATACATGGTGAGTTTGAACAGCGACCAAACTCTCATCTCGCAGGTAAAGGCTGCCCACAATGCTCACGGTCTAGTCCGGTGACTCAAGAGCAATTTGTTCAACGTGCCAATGCCATTCACCATGGTAAATACCGATACGATAATTTTGTCTATGCCGGAGCGCTAACCAAGGCAACCATTACTTGCCCATTACATGGGGATTTTGAACAGCGACCAGATACCCACCTTCGTGGTGCAGGCTGCCCTGTATGCGCTAAACATAGCCGTAAAAAAACCACTGATGAGTTTGTGCTCCAAGCACTACGCTCACATCGACAGCGCTATAGTTACGAACATTTCGAATACGTGAATGCCAGAACAAAAGGTAAGATTACCTGCTCGATTCATGGTGTTTTCGAACAGCACCCCTATAACCATTTAGCGGGGAACGGTTGTCCCCATTGCGCATCAGAAAGCCGCCAGTCACCAATAATGAAGCCATTGTCATTGGCAACCTTTAAGCCATTAAAGGATTACCCATTGGTTGCATTGTGTTTAAGGGCTCTGCCATCGCGTTTAATGCAGATAACCACTTAATCTAGAATACCGGCCAATAAAAAAGCTCGCTAAATAGCGAGCTTTTTTATTATTTCAGCCTGTCGATTATGACTGCTCACCCAAGTGCAGCCAGGTCTCAACCACAGTATCAGGGTTCAAGGAAACCGAATCGATCCCCTGCTCCATCAACCATTGTGCTAGGTCATCATGATCGGATGGGCCTTGGCCACAGATACCGACATACTTACCGGCTTTGTTTGCAGCCGTAATCGCCATTGCCAGCATTGCCTTGACGGCTTCATTACGCTCATCAAACATATGGGCAATTTCGCCGGAGTCACGGTCAAGGCCAAGTGTTAGCTGGGTCATGTCGTTTGAGCCGATAGAGAATCCATCAAAATACTTGAGGAAGTCATCAGCCAAAATGGCATTTGATGGCAATTCGCACATCATGATCACCTTAAGGCCATTCTCACCGCGTCGCAGATCGAACTTCGCCAACAGATCAATGACCGAGGCTGCTTCACTGACGGTACGGACAAACGGGATCATGATTTCAACGTTCTTCAATCCCATGGTTTCACGAACGCGCTTGATAGCTTCACACTCAAGGGCAAAGCAATCTTGGAACTGCTCGGAAATATAGCGTGACGCACCACGGAAACCGATCATCGGATTTTCTTCCGTCGGCTCGAAGTTCACACCACCTACCAAGTTACGGTACTCGTTTGACTTGAAGTCAGACATACGCACGATAACGCGTTTTGGCCAGAAGGCCGCAGCCAGGGTTGAAATCCCTTCGGTCAGTTTTTGGATGTAGAACTCAACCGGATCAGGATAACCGACAATACGCTGGTTGATTTCAGCTTTGAGCTCATCCGATTGCTGTTCGTAGTTCAGCAAGGCTTTAGGGTGGATACCGATCATCTTGTTGATGATAAATTCCAACCTTGCCAAACCAACCCCTTCGTTTGGAATACAGGCAAAGTCGAATGCCCTATCCGGGTTACCGACATTCATCATCACTTTAAGTGGCAAGTCTGGCAGATCGTCTACCTCAGAGCGGCGGATTTCAAAGTCCAACTCACCCTCATAGATGTAACCTGTTTCACCTTGGGCACAAGAAACCGTGACTTTCTGACCGGTTTGCAACAGATCAGTCGCGTTTCCACAACCGACAACTGCAGGGATACCCAATTCACGGGCAATAATCGCAGCATGACATGTACGGCCACCACGATTAGTCACAATCGCCGCCGCTTTTTTCATTACTGGCTCCCAATCAGGGTCCGTCATGTCAGCCACCAGCACATCACCAGCTTGGACCTGATCCATCTGAGACAGATCGGACACGACACGAACTTCACCACTACCGATACGTTGACCGATCGCGCGGCCTTCGATAACCGCATGCCCGGTATCGTTGAGGTGGAAGCGTTCCATCACGTTGGCATCGTCGCGTGAACGCACGGTTTCTGGACGGGCCTGAACAATCAGTAGCTCACCAGTGATACCATCTTTTGCCCACTCGATATCCATTGGACGGCCATAGTGCTTCTCGATGATCAGCGCTTGCTTGGCCAAAGACTCAATTTCTTGGTCAGTTAGGGAGAATTGCGTTTGATCTTCCTTGCTGGTATCAAGGATTTCTACCTGCTTGCCCAGCGAAGTGTCTTCGGTGTAAACCATCTTCAATAGTTTAGAGCCGATGGTACGGCGCACTACTGCTGGGTTACCCGCCTGAAGCGTTGGCTTGTGAACATAGAATTCATCAGGGTTTACCGCACCCTGAACAACCATCTCACCGAGCCCCCAAGAGGATGTGATAAATACCACTTGGTCAAAACCAGATTCAGTGTCTAGGGTAAACATGACACCAGATGAGGCTTTATCAGAGCGCACCATGCGTTGGATACCCGCCGATAGAGCAACACCCTTATGATCAAAGCCCTGGTGGACACGGTACGAGATTGCACGGTCATTAAATAGCGAAGCAAAAACGTGTTTAACCGCTTCGATGACCGCATCAATACCACGTACATTGAGGAAGGTTTCTTGCTGGCCTGCAAATGAGGCATCAGGTAGGTCTTCTGCTGTTGCCGATGAGCGAACAGCCACAGACAGCATCTCGTCACCCTGAGCCAGTTCAAGGTAACACTCGCGAATATCCTGTTCCAGATCCTGTGGAAGCGGTGCTTCTAGAACCCAATTGCGGATAGTCTCGCCAGCTTGCTGCAAGGCATTTACATCTTCAACATCAAGTTCATCAAGAAGTGTATAGATACGCTCATTGAGCGAGTTAGCTTCCAAGAACTGATTAAAGGCATGGGATGTGGTCGCATAGCCATTAGGGACTTTTACCCCCGCATTAGCCAGATTCGCCACCATCTCGCCTAGAGATGCATTCTTACCACCGACTTTATCAACATCGTTCATTGACAAAGCATCGTACCAAACAACATTCTGTTGCACGGCAATTCTCCTTATTGGATTCAACAGTTTAAAGCAGGTAACCCATTAGTAAACGATTGCTTTTTGCTGCAAAAAAAAGCGAAAAGTGTCAATTTTCAGAGCAAAACGCTAATCATGTCTCCTTATGTGTACTTTACTGACAAATAATCCGTCAGCTAAGCACAGTTACCCTGTAGGTTTTTGTTATAAATTTAATTGCTAAAATTCTGTCAAATCTTTTTCATTTTCAATTACTTGAAAACGTATATCTATATGCGATACAGCCATATACACACATACATAGACATTTTCTTATTCGAATTACAGATACATCACCCTTAAAGTCATACCCTGTAGCACCGAATTGCTATATTCAGTTTTCCACCTCTCATAAAAATTATCTAGCAAGTTATCAAAAAAATTTGAAGCGCATCAGATTTTTGATCTGGCTCAACATTGGTAGGCTATTTGCAAAAGCTAGAACCAAAACTAACTTAATTATTATATTTCAACATCTTAAACATCAACCAACCCTGAAATCACTAGATAACTCATCAATGATGGATTTATCGACAATTTCAAATTCGGTTAAGGTACCGTTGAAGCTCTGGCTCCCCAAATACAGTTTTGTAAAAACCTCTAAAACAGGATGTGACCAAGACAAAAACAAGATTGCAGCAAAGTGTGACAACAAATCTGGAAACTTGTTTATCAGATGATTATATTGAGTGCACTAATGCTTTTAGCTAAAAATAATTTCAAGGATTAAAATTTTCATGCAATCCAAGTCCAATTTTCGTGACGTGTTTTTCGTATCTGACGGGACAGCTATCACCTCTGAGACCCTTGGCCACGCGGTCCTTGGCCAGTTTGATATCACAACGCGTCAAACCACCCTACCTTTTGTTGAAAGCATTGAGCGTGCCAACAGTGTTAAACAGCAGATTGATAGAGCCTATGAAGAAACCGGAGCGCAACCTTTGGTGTTCTACTCGATCGTCTTACCAGAAGTAAAATCGGTCATCGAGCAGAGCAAGGCCCATTTTTACGATGTGCTCAATGCGCTTGTCGCCCCATTGAGCGAAGATTTACAGATGGCACCGCAGCCTCAACTTCAACGCTCGCATAGCATCGCCAAAGATGCCGATAGCTACCAGGATCGCATTGCAGCCATTGAATATACCCTGGCCCATGACGACGGCGTTTCACTCAATAACCTCGACCAAGCCGACATAATTCTATTGGGTGTCTCGCGTTGTGGCAAAACACCGACCAGCCTCTATCTTGCGATGCAATTTGGTATTCGGGCCGTTAACTACCCGTTCATCGCTGAAGATATGAGTAAACTTCGCTTGCCAAAAGCGATAGAACCCTACCGGTACAAAACCTATGGCCTAACGATTGATACCGAGCGATTGGTTGAGATCCGCCACGAGCGCTACGCCAACAGCCACTACGCCAGTATTGAGCAGTGCGAGAGCGAACTCAGCAAAGTAGAGTCGATGTTCCGCCGTGAGGCAATTCCCTACCTAAATACCAGCCGGTTATCGGTTGAAGAGATTGCCACCCGCCTACTCGACATCAGTGGTCTAAAACGTAAGATGTGCTAACTCTTTTGAGTTAACTGTCTCAGTGGTCATTTATCGGCGAGTATTCTGTTTTTTGCTACTCGCCATTGTTAATGAGGATGAATATCACTATCTTACCGCAAAATCTCAATATTGAGAGCTAAAAAATTACAACTATTCAATCACTTATTAATTTCTTATTTTTCTCCCTATTATTCATCAAAAAATTATCAATTCTTGAAATATGCTTATCCTGAGCTTCAGAAAAATAATAACGAGGTTCCAAGATGATTAGGGTTGCGCTTACAACATTATCAACATTATTTTTATTTGCTTGTGGTGGAGGGTCTTCAAGTGATTCACCTGAACCTACCGTTGTCACAATGGATGAAGTCAGTGTTAGAACACTTGGTATAGATCTTGTCAATATATCTGGCGCGGCTGCAGACTTCTTTGTTAAAGAGTCGAGTGGTTCTAGCCCATTATTTGACGAAAATAACAAAGTTGCATCAGTGCTTAATTTTAGCTCATATTATCATTCTGTTAGTTGGACAACATCAACACCAATGAAACTTGATATTGGTACGACAGATAGCAACAATCAAACATCCAACTCTTTAGAAGAAGACATCCTACTGAATAACAGAGAAAAGTTATGGGCTATCGCTTGGAGCGACGAAGGTAAGTTAACCCTGTCTACAGGCGTTCAAGAACCTTCTCCGGTAGAAGATAAATACCGTCTAAGGGTGTTCGCAACTGAAGATGTTACTGTAACTGTTAATTCTACAGCCTTCTCAGTAACGAATTTATCTAAAGGTAATTTTTCAAACCAATTACTTGTAGATAATTGCAACAAAGAACTTATTCTAAGTGCAAATCAAATAGATATATGTGAGTTAGAAATCGGTAAATCTTATTTACTGATTGTTGATGGGGAAGATGTGCTAGTAGCAGCAGAAGAAAAATAAAACAATAATTTTAAAACAATAACTTTAGGGTAAATTATAAACATAAAATGCGCTTTTTATAACACGCAGGGAAAGCCTACATAATATACGTCTGTCTTAACAGAGATACTAAAAAAATCTTATTTCATGGAAAGATAACTCTGTTAACCTGTTGAAGGTTTTGGGGCAAACGCAAAAAATACCGTAGGCAGCGGTGGCATCAGCCCCGGCATTTATGCCGGGGCTTTCTTTATCTTATTGATGTCACACAATAGTTATTTTGCTTCAGCAACTGCCATTTGCTCTTCGTCAGATTTCTTCAAGAATGCATAGGTCACACCGGTTACCACTGTACCTGCGGCAATAGCGACCAAGTACATCAATACTGGTGTAATCGCATTCGGGATGAACAGTACAAACAGACCACCATGCGGAGCCATCAACTTAGCACCGAATAGCATTGATAGTGCGCCTGTTAGAGCACCACCCGCCATACAGCTTGGGATAACACGCATTGGATCGCGGGCTGCAAACGGAATTGCACCTTCAGAAATGAAGCATAGGCCCAGAACAAAAGAGGCTTTACCTGCTTCTGCTTCACTGGCGTTGAACTTACGCTTCGCGAGGAAAGTTGCCAAGCCCATACCCAGTGCTGGAACCATACCTGCCGCCATTACTGCCGCCATTGGCGCATAAGTCTGAGAGGCTAGCAAGCCAACACCAAAGGTGTATGCCGCCTTGTTAACCGGGCCGCCCAAGTCGAAACACATCATACAGCCAAGAATGATACCCAGTAGTACTGCGTTTGCAGAGCCCATGTTATTCAAGAAATCAGTCAGGCTAGTCATCGCCGTCGATACAGGACCACCGACGACATAAATCATGATTAGGCCGGTGATCAAGCTTGATAGCAAAGGAATGATCAAGATTGGTTTCAACGCTTCCATAGATTGCGGCAATTTAACATGCTCTGCCACAAACTTCGCGCTATAACCAGCCAAGAAACCGGCAACGATACCACCAAGGAAACCAGCACCAGTCGAACTCGCCAACATACCGCCAATCAAACCCGGAGCCAGACCTGGGCGGTCAGCAATCGAGAAAGCAATGAAACCAGCCAGTACTGGAACCATCAAGGCAAACGCTGAGCCACCACCGATAGTCATCAGTGCAGCAGCTAAGGTCCCCTCTTGTTCGAATGCGGTAATACCGAAGACAAATGAAAGTGCAATGGACAGACCACCAGCAACCACGAGTGGCAACATGTGTGATACACCTGTCATCAAGTGTTTGTAAGCTCCGGTTTTCTCTTGCTTAGCTTCACCTTCAGACGAAGAGCCAGCTTGGTGCTGATACGGTACTGCTGTCGCAAATGCTTTTTCAAATTCCTCTGTTGTTTTCTTTAGCGCTGCGCCCGTACTGGTTTTGTACAGCTTCTTGCCAGCAAAGCGAGAAAGATCAACCTCGATGTCAGCGGCAATAATCACCAAATCAGCGGCAGCGATTTCTTCAGCCGTCAGTTGGTTCTTTGCGCCTACAGAGCCACGGGTTTCAACCTTGATTTGATGGCCTTGACGCTTACCTTCCTCTTCCAAAGCTTCTGCAGCCATAAAGGTGTGTGCGACACCAGTTGGGCAAGCAGTGATTGCCACAATTTTCTTGGCAGAAGAATCGTTGCTTTCTACTGCAGAAACAGAGGTGACTTCAGTGAGCACTGTCGCTTGGCTAACAGCTTGTGAAAGAGCGGCTTTCGGATCAGCCAGTACATCTTCGATAGTAATCTGAGACAGCTTTTTGCCTTTGAACCGGGTTGTATCTACCGCTGTATTTGCGGCGACAACAATACAATCAGCGTCATCAATGACGGTTTGGCTTAGTGCCTTTACCGGTACCACTGAAGACTGGCACTCTACTGCTGCTGTCCATTTAAGATCTGCTGCTGCCTTTTCAATCAAGCCAGCGGCAATAATGCTATTTGCGATACCGCTTGGGCACGCTGTTATAACTGCAATTTTCATTTCAACACCCTCTGATCCGAATCAGCTCTTCACGTTATTGACTTGGACATTTTCTTTTACTTTCAGCACTTGGTTGATATCTTCAACCCCGACGCCAACCTGGCTGACTGCCAGTGCCGACAGTGCTGTGGCAAAGCCCAATGTCTCTTCTTTATTCCACTGATTAAGCTGTCCCCAGCACAAACCAGCTACCAATGTATCCCCTGCACCCACGGTGCTCACGACGTCCGTTTTTGGCGGTTTAGAGCGAAGCCACCCTTCGCTGTTTAGCCACATCACACCTTCAGCACCCAGTGAGACCACCACATTGGCTATCCCTTTGGCTGACAGCTGCTCTGCCGTTACCAGCAACTCTTGCTCTGACTTCAGTTCACGGCCAGCCCAGTCGGCCAGTTCTTCGTCGTTAGGTTTCACTAGCCAAGGTGAGGCATCTAACCCTGCAGCCAATGCTGCTTTGCTGCTATCAAAGAAGACTTGTTTGCCGTTATCGTGCAGCCATTGGATCCATGCAGCACATTGTTCAGGGGTAATACCGCGAGGCAGGCTACCGGCAATCACAAATACGTCATGGCTTTCAGCCAGGTTCTTCAGTGTGGTTTCAAAAGAGGCCAAATCCTGTTCGCCCACCTCCACACCGGGGAAGTTGATATCACTGACTCGGCCATCTTGCTCAACCAATTTCACGTTGATACGGCTTGCACCTTTAACACGCACGAAGGCATCTTTGGCGCCCAGTTGTTCGAACAACTGGCAAAATGGCTCTTGGTTATCCGCCCCAAGCAAACCCGTTACAGTCACCTCCGCGCCCAACTCAGCAAGCACCTTGGCAACGTTTACGCCTTTACCTGCGGGGTGCAGTGTTCCAGTATTAACAAGATTGACGGTGCCTGGGTTAAGTGACTCAAGGCTACCTGTTAGGTCCAATGCCGGATTGAGTGTTACCGTGACAACTTTCAGCGGCGAATTGCTTGTATGAGTCATAACTATTTACCCTCGCCAAGGCCGTCAGCAATAGCTTGGCCAATTGCTGCCAAGGCTTCATCAGCGTCATCGCCTTGGGCGGTGAACTGTAATTCGTGACCTTGCTTAACACCCAATGCAATCACTTTCATCAAGCTCTTGGCATTGACCGCTTTGCCTTCGCCGTTAAGGTTGGCAACCAGAATGTTACTGTTAAATTTCTTGGCAACGCTGACCAGCATCGCGCCCGGACGGGCATGCAAGCCGTGTGGGTTGCGGATTTTGAAGACTTCGGTATTACCTTCCAGCGCTTCTTCGGTTAGCAACGTCACGACCTGATCGGCAGCGGCGTTAAACAACTTACCCGCTTGGTTCTTGAATAGCAGTTGTGCCAAATAGTTCATGTTATTCACATGGGCACCATTACACGCAGCCACGAATAGAAGACCTTTTACGGGCGAGCCAGCTTCTTCAAAAGGTTCTGTCGGTGTGACAAATGACAATGCTGTACGGCTTACGTCTTTATGGCTTTTTGCAATCCATAGGCCTTGGCCTAGGTGCGTTGCACCAGAGGCAATCGCATCAGCAACCGTTTCGTTGCTGGCTGATTGGTGATTTTTCACTAGGCCAGCGGCGACTGCGGTCAACTGAACAAGGTCAGTGGCTGGGAAAGCAAGTTGGACGTAACTCTCATCAAAATCAGCTTCTAGTTGCGCTTCACCATTAAGGATGGCAATAAGGCCTTCAGCACTATCACTCGTCTTCAGTTTGTCCTCAACGCCGTCAGCAGAAAGCACCTTCGTCAATTGCTTTAAAATGCCTAGGTGTTCATCAGATTTAGCCGCAATACCGATAGCAAGATAAACCGTTTTGCTATCTCCCCAGTTAACGCCCTGCGGAAAATGATGAACCCTGACACCCGTCTCTTTCACCAAACCTCGGGTGTCGGTTGTCCCGTGTGGGATAGCAATACCGTTGCCAAGGAAGGTTGAGTTCTGCGCTTCACGATCAAGCATGCCGTTGACATAGCCGGTTTCGACCAAACCTTGTTGCTCAAGACCCGCAGCAATCGCCTTGATGGCTTCCTGCTTATCCGCTGCTGATTGTTTAAGCTGAATATCTTTTGTTGAGAGTGACAGCATGTGTTTACTCCAGTTTCGTTAAACCTGGTGAAGACCGATGGCCTTCTCTCCCCGTCTACACAAATATAAACCTAAATGACCAACTTGATACCTTGCTGACTGAATCGATTCAGCTATTGGTCAAAATAAAATTCCAGCACAATCTAGTTCAAAATTATATCGATGCTGAAACCATTCAGCTGACATGCTGAATGGTTTCAGCTAATATTGCAATTGTGCTCTAAAGATCATGAGTGTTTTTATGATCCGCCGCACAAAACAGTGGCTATATCCCTAGGTAATCGGGATATAACGCGCATATTATTCACCGAGCCTGCCTCTTTCTGTTCTGGGTATGAACCAGTAGAATGAAGGCGCCCGCTAACTGTAACCTACAAGAATCACAATGAAGCTAGATGAAATAGCCAAGCTTGCCGGCGTATCGCGCACAACTGCCAGTTACGTGATCAACGGTAAAGCACAGAAGTACCGGATCAGTGAAAAAACCCAGCAAAAAGTCATGGCTGTGGTGAATGAACATAACTTCCGGCCTGACCACGCTGCAACCTCATTGCGCGCCGGCAGTAGCCGATCATTTGGTTTGATCATTCCTGATCTGGAAAACAGCAGTTACGCAAAACTGGCAAAATTGCTGGAGAGTAATGTGCGCAATGCAGGCTACCAGCTGATCATCTCGTGTTCTGATGATGACCCTGACACCGAAATGAAGGTGGCTGAAACCTTACTTAGTCGCCGTATCGATGCCTTGATCGTCGCCAGTGCCCTACCCACCGATAACGACTTCTACGCAAGAATTCAAAAAGGTGGTGTACCGGTCATAGCAATTGACCGTGCAATGAATGATGAAATGTTTGCCAGCGTGATCAGTGAAGATCTCGATGGTGCGTTTGATCTTACCCAGAGTTTATTGGAGAAAGGGGTAAATAGTATCGGGCTTGTCGGCGCTGTCCCCGAGCTAGGCGTATCCAAGGAGCGTGAGCAGGGCTTCCTTTCAGCAATTCGCTCTTACAGCAGCAAGAAACATGTGGCCGAAGCCCATACTTTGATTGCCAATGGCGATCACTTCAGCCAGCAACAAGGCCAACAACAAGTACAAAGCTGGATTGACAAAGGGTGTATGCCAGAGGCAATTCTTGCCACCTCTTATACCCTATTTGAAGGCGTTCTCGATTGCCTGCTAGCTAACCCTGATCTAATGCAAAAAACTCATCTTGCGACCTTTGGTGACAATCGCCTGCTAGATTTCTTACCAATCAAAATCCAATCACTTCCTCAGCAATTTGAACTGATTGCCGATAATGCATTAGAACTGGCCCTTAACGCGATTGCTGGCCGCTATCGTAATGGTGTGGAAGTGATCCCTCGAAAAATTAAGCGCCGATAGCGCTTCGCAGTCACATAAACAAAAGCCCAAGCTGTTTTGCTTGGGCTTTCTGTTATCGGCTAAGTTAATGTCGGGTCATGATGTATAGCGTTTCACCGCAACCTTGCCAAGTCGATACAAGCGCTTAGCCTGTTCGGTTAATGCCTCACTTTTATGCTCTAACCTCCGGCGATTAAGCTGGGTATTCACCCCCTCTTGAAAAGAAGCTAATAGCGCTTCAGCGAGGCTATCCATATTGTAAGGCTGCTCATCCGGCGGCATAGCGACAACGACAGCATCATCCGGCTTTAGCTGCTGTGAATTAAACGTCAATGCCGCTTTGATTGTTTTGCCTTTTGCAGATTGTGCGTTGTCTAAATCATAAGGGGGTTGCCACTCCTTAATAGGCGTTAGACGATCCACCTGATTGAGCACCATAATGATCTTCGGTTTCTTTCGGCTACGGTTTTCTTCCTGCAAGTAATACTCATCGAGTTGTTGACGCAAAATCGCATCACTCTTTCTCGCAGGCTGGTTAGCCTTAAGCACCCAAAGCACAATATCACTTTGCGCCATCTGTTTGACCAACAGTTTGTTTGTTGAATCACTCCCATCGATACCCGGCAAATCCACCAGATGAATAATATCAATGCCATCTACATAACAGCGGTGAAGGACAATGTTTTCGGTTGAGGGAATAGCACTGACCTCTGCGACGATATTGCCAACAAAGGTATTTACCAGCGACGATTTACCCGCACTGACCTGACCAACGATAGCAACCCGAAGCGGTTCCAACTCCTCGGCAAACTCATTATCCGATTCACTACTCTTCAACTCGCCTTCGGCCGCTTTGTAACGGCCACTGTATAAGTCGATTGCCACAGACAAGACTTCCTGAAGCAGTACTTTTTTCAATGTAAACTGTACTTCTTCGTTCACCTCATCAAATAAACGACCGAGTAATTGCCCCCTCGCCTCAGCAATCAAGCCTGCAGGTGTCATCGCCCGGAACACCCGGTACACATCGTAAACCTTTTTCGCAGCCCCTAGTTTATCTTTGTGCTGATAGCCTTGCTGGAAGTGCGACAGTTTCAAAGTCTCTGCAAATGGCACATGGTTAAGTAGAAAGCGGCGGTAGCGGTGACTGACTTTCTCTAGCATCAGAAGAAATTCTGGTGCGGTAAATGACAGGGCTTTCGTATCACGTTCTGGATAATATTGGCTGGCAACCTCCATAGACAACGCTAATGCATGCTCCCTAAGTACAGTCCAGCTATCATCTTTAGAAAGGTAACTTCCTATCTCGGGGTTCAGGGTATCCCAAACTTTACGGTCAAACTCCCCCCATTCACCAGATGGAGCGACCTCATAGTCGCCTTCAAGTTGCCCAGCTTCACCAGAGACACTTCGCCGAGTTTCACTGAAAGCATTTCGCCGGATACGCCTAAACCAGATGGCCCCCGTGATAACCATTAACGATGACAAAGCAATAAGGAGAGACAAGAACAACCAATGGTCATCCTCTATGATCTTCACCAGACCCCAGCCCGCCAATACCAACACAGGTATGATCATCGAAGCCAAGAATAAAGGGACAAAGCCAGCTGAGAAACGGCCCATCAGGCTGACACTACTGATTGTCTTTTTCATGGCTTTCCTTTGCCTGCTTTAAAGCTTGCTCGAAGATTTGGCGAATATCTGTTTCATCAATCGGCTCTCCCCGGCTGATGTGATAGAGGTACTTGCATCCAGCCCTACCAATGGCGTAAGTCATACCAAAACTGATAGCGACAGCAACGGCACTTCCGACGGTTTGCCCATAAACCGGAATAAACTTCGCCAATTGGCGCACCCCAAGTTTAGTGGCATATTTCAATGCAAAGCTACTGCCCAACAAACCAGCAAATTCGGTGAACCGCTTTCGATTCCACTCTACCCCATATTGCCGGGCCAAACTGTGCAGCATTTTGCCTTGAATAGCAGGAACAGACACTAATCCAACACCTGGCAACGCATCTGAAGCTGCAGCACTGCCCGCATACCACATAATCTCTTGCTGTAGTTTGAGAAAGTTATGGTGTTCCGCATCACCATGCTGTTTGGCTTGCTGCATTAACTGAATGATTGGCAGCAGCTCAGCCAATTGTGTGTTTAATGCTGATAGCCCAAACAGCTCATTATTATATCCTGCAACGCTATCAGCCGATTCTTCATGGAAATCGACGTGAACCGACATCAATGTGGTTCCCCAGACTTTTTCCACTTGATCTTGGTTATAGCGAATAGCCTGAAGTCGCTGCTCAGGGTCGATAATGGACAAACAAGCCGTATGAACCAGCAGCACACTGTCTATCCGGCCATCTTTTCGGATCTTCTTGAGTGCCGCCAACACATCACTTTGCTCTGGCTCTTCAGCTTTCATGACAATAACCAAAGCATGGCTCTGAGCCTGGCAAGCTTCAATGTCATCAGATGGGTCGTAGTCAGCTTCTGACAGTCCACGGGTATCTAGGAAACGTAACACCGGGTTTTCTTCAGGAAACGCGTATTCAACAGCAGTCTGGGTGCAAGGCTGAAAACCATTGCCCACCTCAACAAGTTCGTTGCCAGTAACGGTTGCAACAAGGGTCGACTTACCAGCTCCCGTTTTGCCCAACAGCCACAATGTAGGTAGGGATGACTCCCATTCCTGATTTGCAGCTTGAAGCGCAGGGTCCTTATCTGGGTTGATATACTGGTATATGTTTTTGAAAAATCGCTGCATGCCTATGGTGTAGCCTATTGATTTTTATATTCACGGATATAAAGGTGACAATACCATATTCAACTGAATATTTAGGGGCAATTAACAAAAAGTGTTGAGAAATAGGTCAGTCAGCCCTCGTGGTATGAGGGCTTAAAATGAGGTCAACTTAAAAACAAATCCCGCTGCAAAGAGGCTCCAGGCTTGCAGGCATAGTCGGAAAAGTCTGTAATACCTTGGTGTTGCAACACCTCCTCATCAATAAAGAACCTTCCTGTGCACTCTTTCGCGTCTCTAGTGATAATTTCATAACACGCATCGGCCATTATCGCAGGGTGGCGTGAGTGCTCCATAATTGTCTTGCCATTCTTCATGTGGGATATCGCCGAAGTGGCGATGGTGGTTTTTGGCCATAGCGAATTGGCTGCAATACCGTACTCTTTGAGTTCATTGGCAAACGTCATGGTCATCATCGACATGGCATATTTTGAGCTGGTATAAGCGCCATAGTTCTTGAACCACTGCGGGCTTATGTCAATCGGTGGGGACAAAGTAACTATATGTGCGTTGGTGGATTTACGAAGATAGGGTAAGCACGCCTGGGTCAGCAAGTATGTACCACGGACATTAATTGAAAACATCAGGTCAAAACGCTTGCTGGGTGTATTCTCCATATTCTGCAAATGAATACTGCTAGCATTATTGATCACCACATCGATTCCACCCGTCTGTTCAACGGCCTGCTCTACCGCACTAACAATGGCTTCCTCATCGCGGATATCCAATACAATAGCGATTGCCTTTCCCTGCCCTGCCTGATTAATTTCTTCTGCTGCGGTATAAATGGTGCCGGGTAATGTTGGATGAGGCTCGGTGGTTTTGGCGGCGATAATCACGGTTGCCCCTTCCTGTGCACAACGCTTGGCAATAGCGAAACCGATACCCCGCGAGCCACCACTGATAAAAACGGTCTTGCCATTTAATGAGCTAGATTGTTGAGTCAGTGGTTCACTGTTATTCTTTTCTCCCGCTTTCACCTTGGGCATGGAGATGGTGTTAACCATCACTTCTAGTTGGTTTATCGCGCGTCTTGCTTTATCAAAAAAATTACCCATTACCTTCAATCCTTTAGGCTTATGTTCAATCTAGTATAGAGTAAACATTCGAATTACAAGCAAAGAAAAGCTGGAATACAATAGCGACCTGCACTATCGATATTCCAGCAATCAAAGATGGACTGTTATGATGAGTTAATCCGTATTCGGCTGCACTGTTGCAGCTTGCTCGGTGTCACTGCTGCTGTCGTGTTCCTCCGAAGGTAACTTCATCCATGTGGTAAAGAGTTCGTACCAGATAGCAAGGATCACTGCGCCAAGGAACAAACCGATAATACCAGCCGACATCATCCCACCAATGGCACCTATCAATATAACAGGCATTGGGATCTCCACCCCACGCCCCATCAACATAGGTTTTAGGATATTGTCAGATAGCCCTGCCAGTAATACCCAAACAGTAAATATTGCCGCTGGTGTGGTATCCATATACGAGAACACGTATACGATAACAGGCAACACGATTAACAAAGCGGGCAGTTGGGCAATCGCCAGAATAAACACAATAAAAGTGATTAAGCCTGCCGCAGGGATTTTAAACACGAACATCGCGGCACCAATCAGAATAGATTGGATAAAGGCGACACCCACAACCCCCAGTAATACACTGCGGATTGTCGCTGCTATCAAACCGGCCCATTCTTCCCCGTGCTTACCCACAACGCGAACAGATACCTGTTCTACGGCCTTAGCCATAGACTCAGAGTGAGCCATAAAACCGGCTGCGATAATCAAAGAAATAATAAACATCACAACCGTTGCCAAACTACTTCCCAAGGCCCCGGCAAAAGCTGCCACCGCCGCTTTTACCTCCTCGGAATACTTCATCAAGGCATGCTCCATATTGGTAGCGAACAAAGCCCAAGTACTGTGCAGCTTTTCACCGACCATGGGGATTTCTGCCACCCGGGCCGGCGGCCCTGGGAGTTTCACTGTCTCACTTTGCAGGAAGTCAGTCATGGCAACAATGCCATCAAAGATAGACCCCATGACAATAACTAATGGCACCACTAGAATGGTAATTCCCACCAATGCCAAAATGGTTGCGGACAAGCCCCGCCGCCCTTTCATCGCCCCTTCCAACTTCAAGGTCAATGGCATCAAAGCGACCGCGATAATGGCCCCCCACAGCACGGGGATAACAAAAGGTTTGATAATGTCATATGTCCAGACCAGCAGGATGACCAACAAGCCAATCCTGATGAAAGACTCTAACATGTTATTGATAAATATCTTGCTCTTGTACTTTTCAAGTTGTTTATCCATCGTTGTTTTCCTGACTGTTTTGGCTGGCGCCGACCAGGCTGGCTACAACAATCGCCATATAGAACACACCAGCAATCGCTTCTAAATACACAATGACCTGAGCAACGGGTGAAATTGGGCTGATGTCGCCGTAGCCCAATGTCGTAAGGGTGACAAAACTAAAATAAGCGGCATTGGAAAAGTTATCCCCCCAATTTTTAGCTTCAAGCCCAGTAAATGAGCTTGGGGAGAATTCCAAAATCAACAAATAGGCAATGGCCCACATCAAACCCAGTAGTAAAAACAGGGCCAAGGATCCGACCACCTTGTTATTATCTATCGAGCCAGTGAAAAGGATTTGCCGCATGATGGACTTGAACGTGCCGAAAAAGAAACTCAGCATTAGTACCAACATGGCGATATCTATCTGTTTGAAGTCTAATAACTCTTTAATAATGACGAGCGCAATCCATGTCACAGCAAGAGACAGTAGAAAGCGATACCAGCCTGAATCAAACCGCAAACTGACCAAACACACGACAAAGGTCAGCAAGGTTATCCCCTGCATGATCTTATCGAGCCATGTAATGTGCAGCACCTGATCCAGTGACGAGCTCACCAACAGAATAATTAAAGCGACAGTTAGGTAATAGAAATTGTTTTGTTCAGTAATTTTTTTCCCCATGATTCACTCCTAATCCGCTGTAGAATTTCTCGCCAGTTCATCGCCAGATTCTTGTTTCTCTTCCATTACCATGATCGACGCCGTCATACCGAAACGCAGGTTCACCCCATCGGGTAGTTGTGACAGTGTGATTTTCACCGGTATACGTTGCGCCAGACGGATCCACTGGAAGACAGGATTAACGCTCGGTAGCAAGTTATAGCCGACAGCACCGTTTTGTGGTGCTATCCCCCATCCCAAGGAATCGACTACAGCTTCAATAGGCTGTTCAGGGTAGGCCATCAAGGTCACTTTGGCCTCATCACCAATCTGGATATTGGCGAGTTGGTTCTCCCTGAAATAGCCAAATACCCAGAAGCTGTTTACATCCACCAGCGCCAGCAATGGCTGGTTGGCGACCGCCTGCGTACCCTCGCGAATATCTAAGTTAGAGACATAGCCATCTACCGAGGCAAAAACTTGGGTAAATTCCATATTCAATTTAGCCGCTTGCAGTTTCTGTTCTGACACCTTTATCTGGATCAACGACTCTTCATAAGAGATCTGGCGTCGGGTAATGTCTTTTAGCGACACTGCCCCTCTGTCTTTGCGTTGAATATCAAGCAATCTGTCTAACTCGATTTTTTTGCCTTTCGAGCTTATTTTGGCCCGCTCTAATGACGATTCGGCCTGTAAGAGGGTATTCTCGTAAGTCGTTGGGTCAATTTGAAATAGCAGTTCGCCTTTTCGGACAAACTGGTTATCGACCACGGCCACATAGACCACAGGGCCCGATACCCTTGGCGCGACTTTGATAATATTTGCCCTTACCTGTCCGTTACGGGTCCAAGGGTTGTCAAAGTACTCTTGGTATTTCTGGTAGCCGAAATACATGGCCCCGCCAATGATGATAAGGTTAAGCGCAATCACGAATAGTTTTTTTAGACTCTTCATTGGCACACCTAAAACTGAATAAAGTAAGCATCTATCGCCACGGTATAGAGCACCGTAATAGCAATAAAGGTCATCGATGGATAAGCAATCAAGCGGGATAACCGAGTCTTATTCATAATGACAACGGTTATCCAAGTCGCTATCACAGCTAAGACGATGACCAATAAAAAGGGTGAGTAATACACGTCTCCCCAGGACAGTTCGTGCGGTACTTCCATTTATGGCCCTCCCGGATAACTCTGTTTGGCCGGGTCGATGGGTTCGCCAAACGGTGACTTCGCCTTTTGCACCTCACTCGGCGCTAATACCGGCAACTGTGTTTCCTCAAGCATCTCGCCCCAATCAGTCCGGCTTTCCATCTGTGAGCGTATTGCATCATTGAGGTAAGAACGCCCTGTCTCCGCCTCCCAACCTCCACCCAATGACTTGTAAAGCGCCACAACCTGGTTGGCGACATTCCCTTTCACAACCGCATAGGCATCTTCGCTTCGGGTCATCTTCTCCAGCGAGTTGAGTAAGCGCTCGAAACTTATCTGGCCATTTTCATACTGGGTCAAAGAGATGTTGTAAGCACGTACAGAGGCATCCACCGAGCGGAAAGCCAACTTCTTCTGAACTAGGTTGAGTTGGTACGACTCCAAGGCATTGGTAACTTCCTGCACTGCTAGCAGTACTTGTTTGTTGTAATTGGTTAATGTCTCTTGGAAGCGGGCGTCTTGGGCGCGGATTGAACTTTCTACCCGTCCGTATTGGAAGATGTTCCATGAAAAAGACGGCCCTAGCGTCAGGTTTAATGAGTCACTGAAGCTAAAATCATTACCTGCAGGTACGGTGCTGTTGAGGCCAATAACCCCAAACAATGAAAATTGTGGGTAAAGGTCGGCTTCTGCAATGCCGATTTGGCTGCTCTGGGCATGGGCCTGAAGCTCTGCAAGCTGTAAATCGGGCCGACGTAATACCAAGCCCGCTTCTATCTGGGTACTAATGGGGACCGTTGCCGGGATCAGCGAGTATTGATCATAATCGCTCGTCAACCGGCTGTTGCGGGTCGCTTCGTATTTGTTGTCAAACGCTTTTACCTTGGCATTAATCCAAGGGCTATCAAGCAGTACCATCGCTTGTTCCGGTAAAATACCGAGCAAAACAGCAATCGCGTTGCGTGATTGCATCATACCGATTTTCAAACTCGGCAATGCCGACTCAGTATTATAAAGCTGAGTTCTCGCCTGTTGGACATCAAGCTCGGTGACATCCCCTGACTCATATTGGATCTCGGTGATCCTTTCAACCCGGCGCTGGATCTCTATATTGCGCTCGGACAGCATTACCCTTTCTTGAAAAGTACGGTAATTAATATAGTTACGGGCGACTTCAGAAGTGATAGTGACCAAAATATCGTGATAAGACGCAATAGAGGCATACAAGGTTGCTTCGGCAGATTCGACTCCCAATGCATAGCGCCCCCAGACATCCAACTCCCAGGCAGCATCAAAACTCAATGAAGCGTTATCAAAGGTATTTTCGTTTTGGTAGATTTTCGCCACACTGCCCGACACATTTTGCCGTTGCGGGTACTGAAACGACTCAGCGACACCAACTGCAGCACGGGCCTGCAGGATACGAAGCCCCGCCGCTTCCAGATCCAAATTCTGCTGACTGGCTTCCTCCACCAAGTCATTGAGTATCGGGTCATTAAATTGCTGCCACCAACGTGCCGTTTTGGTTTTACTGTGCTCGAGGTCCCATGTTGTCCACGATGTTGGTAAGGTAGCCGGTGCTACGCCCTCGAATTTTGGCCCAAGCACAGTACAGCCTGACATAACAAGCAAAGACATCACTGTTACACAAACCCTGATCTTACTAACCACGCATCGCTCCCTAAAACCGCTTCATCTGCAGTTCACCCCAAGCAACCTCATCACTCGCCTGCTTACAGTCGAGCAATGATTCAAATATATTTTTCTTCAAGTTTAGAAAGATATAAAAACCGGCAATGTCTGAATTCGAATACTTCTCTAGTTCGAGATGGGAAAAATACTCATCCAACGCCGCTTCTAACGCTTGATAGTCTTGTTTCAATAACTCGGTGCTCACTTTATCCTTTGCCGTCGTTTCGATTTGCCATAAAGCCTGAGCCAATTGCGGGATAATCGTGTCTCTGTTGGCTTTTTGGGTTTGAACCAGCAAGGGGTTCTGATTGAGTTTTTTACGAGCTTTGATAAGCGTCATCAGATGATGATGGAAGAGATCGCACTGCTCGATGTACCGATTTAGCTTCTCGCTTGTTAATGACGGGTAGCCATCGGTTTTGAATTTCGAGCCCCAAACCTGCATTTTTTTCAGTGCCACCACCATAGTAGTGATCCGCCAAACCAATTGGAGTTTCTGCCACAGAGGCAATTTATCCGCCTGCAACAATCGAATAACCCCAGTCGCATGACGGAAAAAACGCTCGCGAAATACCAACAACAAATGTTCAGGTCGGCTAGAAAAAGGCAAATAAAACGAAATCACCACCGACAGTACAGTCATATAAAACAGGGTGACAACCGTCAGGGTGATCCCGAAGTGATATACCATGTTGTTATCTATGCCTAGGGTAAACATCCCCAGTAAAAAGAAGATGGTTATCGGCCCTTTCAGTACATAGAACCCGACAAAGGTATAAGTGAAGATGAATAAGGCTAACTCTGCGCCCAAGGTTAGCTGCGGTAACAAGAACACATAGGCCGGAATGGAAAAAATAAAACCCAGTGTAAATAAGATAAACAGCATCACTGGGTGAAAAGGCATGAATGAGAGGATAGAAACAAACAGGGTACTGAAGATAACGAAGTTATACCCACCGGGTGGATTGAACTCGATCCAGAAGATCCCTGCAACCCAGTAGGTTACAAACACTTTGATCGCAGATTTAGCGTTTTCCGCATCCCACCAGTTGAAGTTAGGTTTGGCTTTGAGCGGCGGTAAAGCAAAATTCACCGTGCCGGTTAGCGAATCGATACTACTAATACAGCTCTCTAGTTTAGCCAGTCGCTCGAGCAGTTGGTTAAATAAATAACCGGAGGATAACGCCTCTCCACGGTATAAGTGACCTGCCTGTTTGAGCTTCTCCCCGTCATACTCGACAGGTTCCATCTGTTGAGGTGAGTGGGCTTCTTGTTTTTCCCAGGCATCAGGAAGCCGATCAAACAGGGTGAGCACCTCGGCTCTTATTTGTTCAAACTCAAGCAGGTACTCAACAGGGTGACCGCCAGATCGTGAATGATCTTTAGCCCAAAACAATAGTAATTCGGTGATCTGGCTATACAGCGCTACGGTCCCATCCCACTCTTTCTTATAAGCAGAAATCTCACTGCACTCGCTGTTGAGGGCCTGGTATCTGGTTTCAAATGCTTGCTGGGCGGCAAACAATGCCTTGCTCAATTCCGCTAGGGTCGGAGGCATTTCCTCTTCTTCGCCCGTCTTTCCCTCTTCACGAAGGTTAGACTCATGCGGTGCTTGCTCTTCTGGTTTATCAGAATCCAGTTCTTGTTGTTGAGCTTCTGGGGTTTCCTCAGGCGGTTGGCTCATCGCTTCAAACAGCGCTCTTTGTGCCGAAGCTAAATTATCACCGAGTTGCCGGAGGTTCTGCTCAACCTTTGGCGGGAATAAGAAAACACCAACCAAGGTATACACAACAACGCCGAACACCGTCATAAAGGTACGATCTAAACCGTAAAGAAACGCCCCTTCAGGGTCACCACCGTTGTACATCATGAGGATCATGACGCCAGTCAGCATAAATAAGGTCGGATCGTTAAGGTAGGCAGACCGGATATAGAAAACAACGACGATGACCAAAGAGACTGCGAACATATACAGCAATCTGTCCTGGGCGAAAAAGCCGACTAATATCAAGCCAATAATACCGCCCGCGATGGTACCAAGCACACGCAATGTGCCTTTTGCCAGCGACTCACGGCGACTACCGGTAGAGGCGATTAACATCACTGTTGTCGCAGCTGTTGAAGGCTGTGTCCATCCCAATGCCATCGGGATCATGTACGCGAGAGTTAGACTGACTGCGACCCTGAAAGCAAACTTGAACTTGTCGCTCAGGCAAAATGGGATCAGCCAGTTCCCCAATTGGAAAACCGACAACCTATCTCTGATGCGAAGTATCTGAGTATTGGTGTTGCTCAAGCTGCGCCCCTAAATCTCGCCCCGTAAAGACGGTTATGCCCCTGTTGGCATAATTAATAATCCTAGGAGGTTTTTGATAAAGCGCAGCAAAAATTTGTCTTATCTCTCGAACTGTTAGGCCTCTAAAACAGTTCATGCATCATTGAGACGCCACTCATATCTGAGTCAGTTCACTGGGTTCAGAAAACAAGAAGCGGGGAGAGTGCTGTTCAAGCTCTGCTCTTGAACCATAGCCCCACAATACGCCAGCTGACTGCAGACCATTGCGATGGGCAGCCGTCAGGTCGACATACCGATCACCAATCATCAACGACTTTTCTGTTATCACACCTTTTTCTTTGAGCACTTGTAGCTGTTGCCACTTCTCGATCCCGACATCACCACCATCAACAAAGTCAAAGTGCTCATGCAAATCAAACAACGCGAGGATCTGGCAGGCAAAATCAGCCCGCTTGGAGGTACAGACTCCCAACCGATATTTCCCCTGTTGCTTCAAGTTATCTAGAGATTCTCTTATCCCTGCATACAAGTGATTCTCCGCATAACCGATTTCGGCATATCGCTGACGGTAGGTATCGACAAGGACACGGATCAATGTAGGTTGTTTGGAATCGACTATCTCCATAAACGTCTGATCAAGAGGCGGGCCGATATATCGGGCGATTTCCTCTTCGCTACGTGTGTCATAACCATGCGCTGCCAAAGCATGGTTCATTGAGCGTACTATTCCCTGTTTGGGATCGCTGATAGTACCGTCCAAATCAAAAATGAGTGTTTCGTATTTCATTGTCTCTCCCTGTTTAGTAGATAAATACCCAGATAAAAAAAGCCCCAGTGAAATACTGGGGCTCAAATCAATTACTGGTTATCGACGGCTCATCTATTGGCTCTTCCACCAATGGCGGTTGCTGTAGTGCATTCACCGCATTGAGTAACAACTTCACCGCCGGTAGCATACGGCTCTCATCGATATCAAAGTCACCATTATGATGCCCTGCTGTTAAGTCAGAGCCGACAAGGCAATAAATCGCCTTACCACCACGGGACTGAACACGATCGACTAAATAGCCGGCATCTTCACTGGCGCCGAAATCTTTCTCTCGAACGACTTCACTAAAACCACTTTCAAGGCCAATACACTCAAGCAGCTCGACAAGTTCAGTGTCATTTTCTAGGCCAATCGCTTCGCCCTGAGCACACAGTTTTACTTTCACTCCGTGCATCATAGCTGCCGCCTCGGCAATGTTCTCGACTTGCTGGAACATATAAGAGTTCAAAGCACGGTTCTCACCACGGGTTTCACCCAGAAGAACAGCACTGGCAGGGATGACATTTCGGCCGTCCCCAGCGTGCATCTGCCCAACGTTAATACGGGTCATACCGTCACGGTGACGCGGAATCGCTAGCATTTGACTGACTGCCGTACAGGCCGCCGCCAAGGCATTCTGGCCTGCATTTGGCTCTATACCTGCGTGGGCTGGTTTCCCCGTAAAGTGAAGGTCAAATTTAGAACTGCATAAAAAATGCTGGGGATCACAAACCAAAGTACCACTGGGTACATTCATACCGATATGGGCGGCAAAGAAATAATCGACATCATCCAACCAGCCACTTTCGGCAATCGCCTTACCGGCACGACAGCCCTCTTCAGCAGGTTGGAACAGAAGCTTGATCTTACCTTTTAGCTGATCTTTATTTTCAGCCAATACCTCAGCAATGCCCAAACCAATTGAAGCGTGGGCATCATGGCCACATGCGTGTGCAACACCAGGGGCTAGCGAAGCAAAGCCTAGGAAACGGGGACGGTGTGCGTCCTCTTCACTTTCCATCACTTCAACGGCGTCAATATCAAAGCGCAACGCGATAACAGGACCTGGCTTACCGGTGTCCAATACCGCACCTACCCCGGTGACCCCATCCATATGGGCCAGATAAGTAATATCAGCACCCCAACTGATCGCGCGTTCTTGAGCTTCAGCGACCAACACTTCATCACGCCCCATTATCGAGGAACGAAGAATGATCTCATCGCTGAAATGCAGCGAATAACCTAAGTTTTCAAGGTGACTAGCGATACGGCTAGTCGTGAAGAATTCTCGCCATGCGGCTTCCGGGTAGCGATGGAACTCCCGGCGATGATTCATCAAACGCTGTGACAACGTCTGCTCATCGAATTGCAAGTTACTTGACACTATTTGTTCCTAATCATTTTTACAAAGCTCGTTGGGCTCAGTAGCCTGTCAGCTCCATAAATCCTTGTCCTGTGTGACTTCCCGAAACCCTTATCGGCCCTTCCCAATAAGAGAAGATAAACGGCAGCCATTGCTCCTTTCGAACCACATCCACTTTAAGCTCAATGCCTTTAGAAGGCACTTTTACCTGCCACACAATAGGATACGTTTTACCGCCATAGGTTGAAAACGTTATTGGTGACAATTGAAGATCTTCCGCTGATAAAACCTCTGTTTTACCATCAGGCCAGCTTAACGAACCAAAATAATATGGTCGCACATCTTTTTCCCTGATCTGGTACAGCATTAGTGCACTTCCGTCGTCCAAATGGATAGAGAGCCAATCCCAACCCTGTTGGTTCTCGGCAAGCCCACGGCTACTCCACTCGCGGTCATACCATGCATCACCACTGACGGTAAACTGCTTACCATCCAGTTCCAGCCGCCCTTCTATGTTCAAAAACGGCGCACTGTAATAGTAAGAAGCGATGTCTTCCGTTGCGTGCTTTTTACTGTAGCCTTTATCACCCTGAAACACGATCGCCCCCGTTTGTTGGATGGCTAGCTTACCCGCCATACCACTGGCATCCGCAAATGATAGCACCCCGGGAAACGGGGAATCAGAATAAGAACGCCACTCCCAGTTATCCAACCATGCTCTGTATGGATGGCCTAACACTCCCGCTTGGCCAATACCTCCGCGAGCGAAACGCTCAGCTGACCACACTTTATCTTTGCTGGTTACGACCAAATGGGCCATGTAACGCTGAGGGCTTTCCCAGCCACGTCCTTCTTCAGTGGTTGAGCGAAAACGGAACAAAGTCCACTGCAGGCCAAACTGCTCGCCATCTTCGGCTTGTAAGTTTGCAGTCAGGTACCACCACTCGGCACGGAAATCAGGATGCGGTAAATGATCGCGGGGAAATTCGAACTGATAGCCCGGCACGACCGGAGCAAACTGCGCATTATCAGGGTTCGTCATCATAGAGACAGACGGACTATCGCTGATTTCTTCTTGATCGTAGCTAAGCAGAACCAGTACGGTTGCAACAGCAATGACCGAAATAATCAAATACCAACGAGGAAAGCTCGCTCCCTTCATCAGAACGACTCCCTAAGTGACATAATCGCCGACTGTTTTACCAAGCGCCAAACAGGCCATGCACCGGCTAACAACAATACAACCAAAGCAGAGCCCAAAGAGAATAAATAATTGGTCGGGAAATACTCTATCGGCATTGTCCAGCCAAATGAGTACTTCAAGACAACATCAATCAGCAACTGAGCCAGCACCAACCCAAGTGGCAATGCAATTAATGCTGTCAGAAGGCCGATCATCAATAACTGACCACCGCCCAACAAAGCGAGTTCCCGCCCGGTCATCCCCATGCACCGCAATAACGCAAACTGCCGCAGGCGTGAAGTCTCCCCGGCAACGGTAGCGAAGAACAAACCACAAACCGCAACAAATAGCGTCAGCTTGCCAAGTGTCGCCGTCACAATGAAGGTGCGGTCAAACACATTCATCGCTTGGAGCATCAACTCATTGTTATTCCTGATCCTCTCCGGTGGTAGCCGGAATGTTTCACCAAGCGAGCGGATCATTTGCATTGCCTGCGAATGGTCATTGAGATGAATGGCTAAGCTCACCTGCCCTTTATAAGGCCAAACTGCTTTCCACCGTTTCTGCGACATGATGATCTGCCCATACGGGTTACCATAGTCGTAGAAAACCCCTGCAACCAACCACTGTTTATTAAGTGGTGGGGGAAGGTCAATCACTTGCCCAGGCTTGAGGTTCTGTTTCAGTGCCATGGATTCACTGACCAAAATTGCCCTATCATGATGAAGCTTTTGCCAGTATTCAGGCATCGCAACTTTTATAGCCAGCGCCTGTTTCTCGTCGGATGTGCCACCAATACTCACTACCTGCAATGTACCCGCTTCCGTCGGCAGCATTTTTCGCCATTGCCACCACACCTGCTTGACTTCATCCTGGTTTTCCAACCATTGGGTCATTCTTGGAGCCATATTGACCGCTGGACGAATATAGATATCGGCAGCCAAGCGTTGCTCTAGCCAGGTTTGGGTCGTATTCCTAAAGCTCCCGACCATGGTTTCCATGCCGATATTCGATGCTAGCGCCAGCATGAAGGCCATTGAAGCCACACCACGGTAGCTCAAACTTGCCGCTGCGTCTGAGAAGAACCAACGCAAACGCGCTGATCGCACAACAACACCTAGCAGGCGGAACAGTTGCCACAAAAGGAATGGCATCGCGAGTGCTGAGGCAATCAAGATACAGGCGATTAGGACAAAACCGGCCTTTTGCCCATGCGGCAATTGGTAGACAGCTATCGCCGCACCAATGAACATGCATGAAAAGATCGCTTGCAAGGCAAATTCGTGACCACTGAAACGTACAATGGACATCCGGCTTGATAACCGAGCAGGCTGAGTGCGAATAAGGCGAACCAGCGGCCAACCACAGGCGAGTAGACAGCCACCGACGGCAATCAGTGCAGAGGCTAGCCCCCACTCCCACTGCCAACGGACGATCAAGCTGACATTTGCCCCATAAAGATCGTTGAGTGTCTCTGCAACCGAAGGCAACAGTTTTTCAGCCAGTAACAAGCCAAAGAGGTTACCGCCAACCAGTCCCACGATAATCCAAACAATGAGTTCCAAACTCAAGGCGCGAACCAACTGACCAGAAGACACACCGGCCTGCCGCATCAAGCCAACTAGAGGCTGACGCTGGGAAAACGACAGTGACATCGCCTGATAGAAAATAAACAGACCGACCACAAACGCCAACATCCCCATCGCAAACAGGTTGAGGTGGAAGGCGTCAGTCAAAGGCTCAAGCCCTGCGGTTTCTTGTTTTTCCAGCTTGAGCGCTACAGGTAATTTATCTTGCAGCCGGCTCAGCGATTGCGAGTCTAAATCGCCACATAAGATGGCCGTTAAGCCGGAGCCTGGCTGAAGTTGCCTTACCAACGACATATCAGCAATTAACCGAGGGCCTTTTATCCGCTCTTCATTGACCACTTGCAGAGGGCCAAGGGTTCGACCTGACTCCAGTTTCAACGTCTGGCCGTCTTCAAATCCCATATAGTTGGCAAGCTGATCACCTACCAGCACGGGGTATGGCGGCTGCATTAAAGACAACATCTGTTGCTGATCGTCGTTGCCCGACATAGTGCTACGACGGAAACTTGAGAACAAAGCAATAGGATCAACGCCAACAACTTCAATGCTTCGACCGTTTTCCAGCACAATACGCTGCTCTTCCAACGGTACACATTGATTGAAACCATCTCGGCGAAGCTGCACATAAAAGCCTTGGGGAACTTTCAATGCAGGTTGGCTGTGACGAATGCGATAAGGAAAAGGATTTGAAAACAGGAGCTCGCCGTCACGGTAGCTTTCTCGGGCTTGTTGATTAACCCCCATTACCCCGACTAGCAAGGCAATACCCAAGGTTAACCCCAGCCATACAAGAACAATTTGAAGAGGGTGACGCTTGTAATGTCCCCAGAGCGCTTTAGCTACGGGGCTTGACATGCAACAGCCCTCCCTGCAGGCGAATACAGCCATTCATATAGGCGGCAACCTGTTTACTGTGCGTCACTAATAACAAAGTACAATCCAGTTGTTTGGTTAGGTTAGTCAGCAAGTTAATCACTGCAGATGCATTTCGTTCATCGAGGCTACCGGTTGGCTCATCGGCCAATAAGATTTGGGGTTCCATGTATAGGGCCCGGGCGATCGCCGCACGTTGCTGCTGGCCACCCGACATCTCTTCTGGGTAGCGACCAAGCAATGGCATTAAATCTAATGCTGCAATTATCTGCCGCCAAAGCGCCGGTTTTTCCGGCAGCCCTTTGAGCTGGCGGCAAAAACGGATGTTGTCGGCAGTAGTCAATGTTGGCAGTAGATTGAATTGTTGGAATACCAAACCGATATTGTTACGACGAAAAGCCGTTCGCTCCCGCTCAGATATAGTATGTATGGGCTTGTCACCCAACCATACCTCACCAGAATCGACAGTATCTAGCCCAGCAATCAGGTTCAGCAACGTACTCTTGCCTGAACCACTCTCCCCCATTAGCGCCAGTTGATCACCTTGCTTTAAATTCAGTTCTGCACCCTGCAATACCGAGTGGTACTCGTCGCCATCCATATAGCCTTTGCAAAGGTCAACCAGTCGTAACATTGTTATCCCCAGAGATAGGAAGTCTTTGAACTGAAATTTACAGTAAACCAATTGTTCTATAAAGCCCTTTACGGAACATCGATATAAAATACACCTAATGCGTTACATTCGATCTACATTTCCGTCAAAGCCCGAACATGCCCCTCACAAATTCGCTCTACACAACCCCATTTGCTGTTGTATATTTTTATTGTATACCTTTGTTTGGAAACCAGTCTTTGTTTCCTGCTTTTTACCCGCTACATGGAGCAGTCATTTATGGACAAAACAATTTTAGTTGTCGGCGCATCAGGTTACATTGGTAGCCACCTTGTGCCCGAATTGGCCAGTGCCGGCTATAAAGTCAGAGCAACGGGCCGAAACCTGAAATTGTTAGAAAAGCGAGGGTGGCAGGACTTAGACAACGTCAGTATCCACCATTTGGATCTCAACGATGCTGCAAATCTTCCTGCACTACTCGAAGGAGTCGACAGCGTATTTTTCCTTGTTCACGGCATGAACCACGGTCATGACTTTATTGATATAGAGCTGCAAGCAGCCCACAACTTCAGTGATGCTTTAAAAGGTTCTAGCGTCGAAAGAGTTATTTACCTTGGCGCACTTCAGCCTTCCGATGGTGAGCCCTCTGATCACCTCCAGGCCCGCAAGGCAACCGGTGAAATTCTGCGGGAAAGCGGAAAACCGATTACCGAATTACGGGCTGGTATCATTGTTGGCCCGGGATCTGCCGCCTTCGAAGTGATGCGTGATTTTGTTTACCACTTCCCAGTTCTTGTTACGCCGAAATGGGTTCATTCGAAGAGTTCTCCGATTGCACTACGCAACCTGCTTTATTACTTGTTAAAGCTGTTAGAATTCAAACCGACCAAGCACCAGATTATGGATGTTGCCGGACCTGAAAATATTACTTATGCCAAGCAACTCAGAACCATTGCCAGGCATTTAGGTAAAAAGGCCCGGATTCTTGCGGTCCCCTTCCTGACTCCGCAATTTGCCGCAAGGTGGCTGCACCTTGTCACTTCTGTACCAACCAACATTGCCCGGGCACTCATCGGAGGGCTTGGCCATGACTTGCAAGCCAATGGTAATGCCCTACAGTCCCTTATCCCCCAACGGCTTCTCAGCTATGACGAAGCAGTAGAAGAAAGCCTTGGCCACGAAAGTGAAGTCGTCAGGAGTGATATTTGGGGGTTTGATCCTGACGCCCTCGCCCGTTGGCAATCTGGTTTCGGTTACTACCCCAAACAAGCGGGGTATCGCCTCAAAACCGATGCCACTGCCGAGCAGCTGTGGCGGCAGGTACAACTCGTCGGAGGCAAAGAAGGTTACTTTTACGCCAATTACCTATGGCGGATAAGGGAATGGATGGACTTTGCCATAGGTGGTGATGCACTCAAACGCTACCGCCGGGATCCTGAGCAACTTGAGCTAGGCGATAAAATTGATTCATGGAAAGTGATCAACATAGTACCAAACCAATTTTTATCCCTGCTATTTGGTATGAAGGCACCGGGACTGGGCCGGTTAGAGTTCACCATCGAGGACAAAGGCGACCATCGTGAAATCGATATTCGAGCATGGTGGCACCCAGCAGGCTTCTCTGGCCTACTCTATTGGTTTGCCATGATGCCTGCCCACCTGTTTATTTTCAGGGGAATGACCCATGCACTGGTCGAGCGCTGTCAGGCCAAGGCGCAAGAGGGGAAAACCGAGACGGTTTAAGGTTAATTCCTCAGAGGGCCATCAAAAATGATCATCATTATTTAGGTTGCACCCCTCACGTTTTCCTATCAATGAGGGCCGGTTTGATTCGTACTATGGTATTTGTTTCTAACTGGCCCTGCCATACCTGCTCCAGACAAACATAGGCTTGCTCTGCAATTTCCTCGACGGGTTGGGCAACGGTAGTCAACTGGTAACCCTGCCAGTTCGCCAGAGGAACATTATCGCACCCGATTACACTCAACTGACCGGGTATAGCCAAGCCCAACTCCTGGCGGCAGTAATCAATTAAACCCAATGCCAATGCGTCGGATGCACAAAACACCCCCTCCAACCGACCCAAAGCCGTGCCTTCCTGCTGCGCGATATCATAACCTGCACGATAACCATAGCGACCTGCTTCCAAGCGAACAATCTCGCTGATACCACTCTTGCAAAGCGTCTCGTAAAATCCCTTAAAACGTTCATTCGATGCTTGCCCATCCGTTCTACCGGCAACAAACCCAATTCGAGAAAGTCCTTTTTCAATAAAATAGTTGGCAGCTAGATGGCCGGCATAATAGTTGTCAGTTTGTACTGACGGACTTTGTCCAGCAGGGTCCGAACGTCCCAAAGTGACTAATGGGAGGGACAATTTCTGGCACTGGGCAACACTTTCGATAGGTAGTGAACCCATCACAGCAATCACGCCATCAACCTGATAACCAGACAGCCTCATCAATGCCGCCTCCAGATCTTCGGCTTGTTTTACATTGAGCAACATAGGTTGCTTACCGTAGCGCTGCAGCACAGAAGATAATGTCTCGAACAAATAGGACTGATAAGGATTGGAGAAATCACTTATCAATATCGCTACCAAATTCGATCGGGCCTTTTGTGCAGGTGTACTCAGGGTCCTAGCAAAAAAGTTGGGCTGATAACCCAGCTTTTGCGCAGCCTTTAATATCTCATCCCGTTTCGTAGCATTAATACTTGCCCCTTCGGTAAACGCCCGGGATACCGCTGAACGCGATACCCCGACATATTCCGCAACATCCAATGCTGTAACCTTTTTATTCATGGAAGATTAAATAGTCCTTCTTTGCAATGCCTTTAAAAATATATCCATCTTCAGCAACATCCAACCCGACCTTCGATTGTACCTGCGCCCTCAATACCTCACGACATTGTGGGTCGATATGATAAAGCCACCATGAACTTCCGGGCTTGCGGAGATAAGCCTCTATTTCCTGCCAAGAGCCGTGGCTAGGATGGTTTGCCAAGGTCTCGCATTCAACGAACACCCAATCGGACTGTGCAGCCAGATTTCTTCCGTGCTCCAGAAGTTTACCGTCACCGGAATAAAATAGCGCCTGCCCCGAGGGCAGCCTCAATTGCACGCTAAGGTTTGACACCGCATGTTGAGTCGGAGCGACTTCAACCGCCCAAGGACCGATCGTCTCGACACTTAGGCTGTCACGCCAGTCAACCTCAAAACCCAGCGTTGCCTGGGGCCAATGGGCAAATTCAACCAAAGGCTTTAGCACCTCCCATTGGGTTCGCTGCGCAACAATAGTCAGCGGCTTCTTGCGCCCTTTGGCATCCATCCAATTAAGCAGCGTCGTCAGCCCCGAACAATGATCGGGGTGGCTATGGGTTATATAAATGGCATCTAATTGATTAGGCTCTAGCAAGCCCGCCAGAAGTACTTTAGGCACCCACGGCCCGCAATCAATCAACAGCGAAAAATCGAACTGCTGCACCAGCAGGCTGGCATTAGTTCGTTCGTTATCATAGGCATCACCGCTACCGACAACCCGGAAAGAAAAGTCATGCGGCATTGGCAACCTCTGACCGTTCAATCCTTTGCTCTTTCTGATCAAAAAAATGGCAAACCGACTTTGACAGGCTCAACGGTAACTTGTCACCTTGAGCGTATGCATATTCACTTTCAACGACAAAGGTTTCTCCGGCCAATTCACCGTAATACAATCTGGCATGGCCGAGTGGCTCAACCACATTGATGGTCATTTCGCAATCATAAGCCGTTGGGTCTACGACGACCTGGTTCGGTCTCAGCCCGATGCTTTTCACTCCTTCGGGAATTGACATATTCGGTGCAATCATACCCAGAGCAGTATGTGGCAGGAAGTTCATCACCGGTGTACCGATAAAGGCGGCAACAAAACGGTTTACCGGGCGGTTGTAGAGTTCTTCCGGTGCGCCAACCTGTTCGATGTTACCTTTGTTGAGTACCACAATTTTATCGGCTAGCGTCATCGCCTCAACTTGATCATGGGTTACATAAACCATAGTCGCATTGAGCTGCTGGTGGAGTTGCTTGAGGTAGACACGCATTTCACCTCGAAGCTTGGCATCGAGGTTAGATAATGGCTCGTCAAAGAGGAATAGTTCAGGGTCACGGACTATCGCCCGTCCAATAGCAACCCGCTGCCGCTGGCCACCAGATAGTTCCCCGGGAAGGCGGTTCAATAGCGCCTCGAGTTGAAGGTGACGGGCTGTCTCTTTGACTTTGTTGCTAATGTCTGACTTGTCGACACCTGCCATCTTCAGCGGGAAGCCTATATTCTTCTCGACGGTCATATGTGGATACAAGGCATAGGACTGGAACACCATAGCCACTTCCCGCTCTGAGGGGTGAACCCCATTCAGGCACTTACCATTAAGCTTGATCTCACCACCACTGATTGACTCGAGGCCTGCAATCATCCTCAGCAACGTTGATTTACCACAGCCCGATGGTCCCACGAACACCACAAACTCACCATCATTGATCCCCAGATCAACACTTGGGATCACCAGGTTGTCGCCGTAGGCTTTCTTTAGGTTGTTAATTACTAATTTCGTCATTCTCTTCTTCTCTTTATTTCAAACCCATCGAAAAGCCGCGTAGCAAATAGCGCTGCATATAGCCTGCCAGCGCCAGCATTGGCAGCGATGAAACAATTCCAGCAGCCATTAATTCACCCCATGCAGTACCGTCTTCGGTCATGAAGTTAGAAATGAACAGCGGGATGGTGAATTTATCCGGGGTATGGATGAACAGCAGCGAAAACAGAAACTCATTCCAGCCAAGGATCATGGCGAAAATGGCTGTAGCCACCAAGCCAGGTGCGCATAGCGGGAACACGATATGCGCTAGGCGGTTAAACAAATGGGCACCATCCATTGCTCCAGCTTCCTCAATTTCCAACGGAATATCGCGGATAAAGCCAAGCAGCATCCAAATACAAAACGGTAAAGTATACACTTGGTAAGCAAGGATAAGGCCCAGTTTGCTGTTGAGCAGGCCAAGCTGATTCATTAATGAATACAGCGGGATAGCAACAACAATTGGCGGCATCATTTTAATCACCAATACCAACAGCAAAAACACATTGTCGAGCTTGGCTGGAAACTGGTAACGGACCAGTGCATAGGCGGCAAAGAAGGCGACAATCACAGACACCATGGTTGCCGAAAGCGCAATCAATACCGTGTTGCCGATCAATATTTGGAAATCACCCTGCCATAAGGCCTTAAAGGCCTCAATACTCAGCTGGGATGGCAGCAGTGAAGCTCCCGAACGCAGGATTTCTCCCGGTGGTTTGAATGCCGTACCGAACATCCAGATGATTGGCAAAAGAAACAATCCCACTGCCAGCCAAACCAGTACCGAATGGACAAAACGGTTCATGCCTTACCTCCTTGCAGTGCTTTGCGAGCATAGAACAGGGTCATGGCTAAAGAGATGGCCAACATCACCAAGGCTGCAGCACTTGCCATCCCGAGGTTGAAAAAGCGGAAGCCATACTTGTAAACAAACATCGACAAGGTTTCAGTCGCATTGCCAGGCCCGCCCCCTGTCATGACATAGACCTTATCGAACAACTTGAAGGTATCGATCGAGCGAAGCAACAGTGCCAGCATCAGTTGCTTTTGTACCAGAGGTAAAGTGATATAAACAAAGCTGCGCCAACCTTTGGCCCCATCAACCATTGCTGCTTCGCCGATATCCTTCGGTATTGACTGCAGGCCAGCTAAGATGATCAAAAATGCCATCGGCGTCCATTGCCATGTGTCAACCAAGGCGATGGCATAAAGAGCGAGGTCAGGGTTAAACAACCACTCCTGCGCAGGTAACCCAATCGACACCAGCACATTGTTCAGTAGACCGAAGTCATAGTGATACCAAGAACGCCAGATTGACGAACATACCAAGGTCGATAGCATCATCGGGTAAATGATCACCGGTAAAGCGAATTTGCGGCCCGGAAACTGACGTTGAAACAACAAGGCCAAATAAAGCCCCAGCAAAACCTGAGCAATAGAAGCAACAAGGGTGAAAACAAAAGTATTCTTGATTGCTGATATAAAGAAAAAATCTTCCAGTAGCTCGGTAAAGTTAGCAATGCCGACAAACTGATAGGTTTGATTGGCGTAATCCACCTCACCAAAAGCGTTGTAAATCACACTCAAAATGGGATAAACCGTCAGCAGTCCCAGAATGACCAGAGCTGGAGCAAGCAATAAACCCAACTGTTTACGGTTTTCAAATAACATAAGACACCTTAGTAACGTAACACCCAATCGCTGCCCCGCACCGAGGCAGCGACTAAGGTTAAATTACACTTTGATAATGCGCTCAATTCGGCGCTGTGCTTGGTTTAGGGCTTGCTCGGCAGTCATCTGGCCCATCATGGCCATTTGCAGGAAGTCTCCCAATACGCTTTCTACCTCTGCCCAATTATGAATGCGAGGACGGGCCTTGCCCGTTGTCAGGGCTTTTGCCTGCTGCGGGTACCAACGGTATTTCTCCACAACCTCTTCATCCATGTAGACGCTTTCACGTGTTGGCGGCATACCGTGTTCCAGTGCTAATGCTTTCTGGATAGCTGGACTTGTTGCAAACTGCAGGAAGGCTTCCGCTTCTTGTTTGTTGTTCGAATCTGCCGGAACGGCCAGCTGCCAGATACCCAGCATAGGAGCAGGCGCACCAACCTCGGCAGGCGGTGCCATAATTTCCATATCACCGACAACATCCGACATATCAGGGTTATCGAGATTTGGCACCCATGCCGGCCAAACTTCTATCGCCATTGCTGCAGTACCTTTTTGCAGCGAATCCCGAACTTCATCCGCGTTGTACACATCGACACCTCGCGGGGCGTACTGCTTCATTGCCAAGAATGTTTCAAGCGCTTGCTTGGCTTCGGGAGTATTGAGCGTTGCTTTGCCATCGCTACCTACCACATCGGCACCGTAGCCCCATAAAATTGGCAAGAATCCTGTCACGATCGGGTTCCCCTTCACGCCACGGAATACCACACCGCTGGTCTCGGATGCGGCATCAATTTTTGCAGCAGCCTGAAGTACATCAGACCATGAGCTTGGTTCATCCAGGTCATGGGATTCAAAAGTCGCTCGGTTCCAGGCAAACATTGCTACATTACCAACCATCGGCATCGCGTAGAGGTTGCCAGTTGCATCAGGGTAGCGGCCAATATCAAAAGGGGCTTTGACAAAATCGTTATCAACCACTGCCTCGGACAAAGGAGCTAGCCAACGGTTGGCCATGAACTCCGGCGCCCAGGTGTCATCCATCAAGACCACATCGTAATTACCCGTCTTTTCTCGCATAGACAACACAATGCTCTCGTAGAGGCCATTGTTTGGTCGCTGCACCAAGGTCACCTTTGCATCAGGGTTTTCCTTTTTGTATTCGTCGACAATGTACTGCATGGCTTGACCATAACTACTGTCGCGCCCCGCGATAACGAGTTCTCCGGCAATAGTGGTGAATGATGCTCCGATCATGGCTGTCGCCAGTAATGTGCGTTGCAGCATGGAATTCGCTCCTTGTTCCGTCTTCAACTAAACGGCATTGGTATGTGAGTGTGCTTTGAAATTTTGCACGCGCGTGCAAAATCAATGCAGACAAAGTTAACGGCGGAACATGTCACTTACATGAAGCAATAGTGAAGGTTTTACGAGAGGTAATGGATACAAAAACGGGAACCGATAGGTTCCCGTTTGGCATTACTGTAATAATATGCAGGCAGCGTTAGCTTACTGATTGCTTGGCAACTCAGGCAAATGGGTACCTGCGTTACACGGGAACAGCTTGTACTCGCCGTGGTATTTCACAATCGATTTATAGTCCGTCACTTTGTAAAGGAGCATGCCTTGGGCATAGGCAAGATCAATCAAGGCACGGATATCACCGCGAACAAACAAGGACAACGGTTTGACCATCTCCCCTGCCTCGTCGAAAGCTGCAGCATACTGGGCTGAACACACAACAAGCGACGCCTGACCATCGGTATGGTGAGTCACTTTACGGTTAACCTCATACTCTGTGGTAACCAGCCAGTCTTGCTCGTCCAGTTGCTCGTAGAGTGCTTTTAGCTGGGCATCATTCAAGTTATTGGCTTGGATTGTATCAGCGGATTCGCCATCTTGAGGGATCCCTTCATAGCAAGATTTGATTTGCTCGAACTGGTTCTTGAGCTGGGCATTCTTACCCATGCTTCGCGCCTGTTTCTGCCAATCAACCAGTGTCTTGCCAACCACGTGGTCATAGCGCTGCTGCTTGATAACCTTGGTCACCCAAGCATTGAGGTACAGGGTCTCGCTGACTGGGTTTTTCGGGGTTTTCCCAGCTTGCTGTGAGTCTGACAGCTCTTGCAGACCTTGTGATACAACCTTATAGATTTCTTGATAAAACGTAGCCATTGATAACCTTTATGCTTCTCGTGAAAGGAACCAATAAAACAAGGCTGAAAGTACTGCACAGGCAGCCATTGTCATTGCCATCGGCCACGGCGTGTTGTTGTGCATCAATGCCACCAGCCCGCCGACAACAGTACCGGTACCAAAACGCAAGGTGCCCGCCAACGATGAGGCCGTACCCGCCATATGAGGATAGCGAGCAAGTAAGCATGCCATGGTGTTACTGCCGATAATTGAGATGGTTCCGACAAATAGCATGACAGGGATCACTACCCCCCACAAGCCTAGACCCAACAGCTGGCCACAAACCAAGCCAATACCGGCGATTAACTGTACAGTCAGGCCAAATCGTAGCATCCAGTGTGAACCAACCTTTTTCACCATTCGGCCATTGATACTGGTCATCAGGATCAAACACACCACATTCAGGCCAAACAACAAGCCAAAGTGCTGGGTACTCACATGGTAAATATCAATGTAGACGAATGAGCCAACAGTCAGGAAAGTAAACATACCGGCGAAAGAGAAGCCGCTACTGAATACCAGCCCCACTGCCACCGGTGTGGTTAGCATCTTGGCGTAGTTACGTAACGTCGAGCCAAGATGGAACGGCAGACGTTTTTCCTTTGGCAGGGTCTCGGGAATTCTAGTCGCAACCGCCAAACCGATCACAACGGCAAACAGAGCCAATACCCAGAAAATCGAGCGCCAGCCGAACCACACAGCCAGAAAACCACCCAGCATAGGAGCAATAAGAGGGGCAACTGTCATCACCAAGGTAATAAATGACATCATTCGTGCGAAATCTTCACGCTCGAACATATCGCGTACCAGCGCTTGGATAATCACCGCAGCCGCTGCTCCAGCAAAACCCTGGGCGGCACGGATCCATGTCAGCTCGATAATGTCTCCAGAGACAGCACAGAATACGGCAGCAATGGCAAACAGAATAATACCGACAATCAAAATAGGCTTACGGCCATAACTGTCAGCAAGCGGGCCATGAATTAACTGCCCGATAGCAAAACCGGCGGTATAGGCAGTCAACGTCGCCTGAACCAAACCCGGATTGACCATCAAATCCTTCGCGATCGTTGGCATCGCCGGAAGATACATATCAATGGCCAGCGGTGTGAGTGCACCAATTGCCCCCAATATGATAATGAGTTGAATACTTAGTTTCTGGCTGTCTGTCGCAGTCATGTGTTCTCTGTAGTGCTGGGAAAAGTCAAAGACTTATATTGTACGATGAATTAACTGAATACACTCTTTCCCCCTAGGAAATAGTGCGTTTCTGTCATGTCATAGGGTTAAGACTGAAAATAATGGAGAAAAGTATAGAAAGCAGAGGGATCACTAGCATGATCCCTCTTCGGGTAATCGCAGAATAAAGTGTTAATTGGTAAAAGAGGCCACTTCTTCAGGAGTGAGTGCACGGTATTCACCCGGTTCGAGATCTTCATCCAACTCGACGCTACCAATTTGCTCGCGGTGCAAGGCTTCCACTTTGTTACCGACGGCGGCAAACATACGCTTCACTTGGTGGTACTTGCCTTCAGATATAGTGATCAAGGCTGCTTTCTCATCGAGGATTTCCAGCTTGGCAGGACGAGTCAGATCCTTTTCGCCACGCAGTTGTACACCTTCAGCAAATTGCTCAACGGTTTCCGGGGCGATAGGATCAGCTGTCTCTACGTAATAAACCTTTTCACAGACATGGCGTGGCGAGGTAATACGGTGAGACCATTGGCCATCATCTGTAAGCAGCACCAAACCAGTAGTGTCACCATCCAGGCGGCCTGCTACGTGCAATTTTTCTGGGCTGACAACGTCGAGCAGGACAAACACTGTCGGGTTGAAATCGTCAACATGGGAGCACACAAACCCTGACGGCTTGTTCAGCATAAAATAACGTGGACCGTCAAAACGTAACGTACGGCCGTTGAACTCAACGTCGCAGTCATCGGTCACTTTCTGGGAACCGTTCTTAACAATCTCGCCGTTAACTTCAATTTGTTTGTTTTTTAATAGTTTACCGGCTTCTTTACGGGTAATTCCAAGTGTTGTGCTAAGAAACTTATCAAGCCTCATGGTTGGCTCCAGATGGTACAAAAGCGCGTATCATATCAAGTCTAGCGCCCTTGGGCATTATCCCTTTCTTGTTATGGGCTAAAATAGAAGCATCTGAACAAAGAATCCACGAAGTGTCTCTTCGTGAAACAATTTGATCCTAAAAGTTCAGTGCAAAATCTCAGAACGTAACTAACCTCAAAGTCTCGAACATTTTTCAATGTATCTTTAAAATTCAATGGACGTATTCAGGCAATAGTTACGTATAACAAGTATCATCTACGCATTGGTTATACCGACTAACTGTGAAGGTTACGATATGAACATCTCACTTGTTGCGCCAAGTATTTCATCAATGGATATGCTACTCAGTTTGGTTGAGGAGCTTTTTGACTATGAAGTACTGCCAAAAAAGAAAGAACAAACTCAACTGGCTATCCAACACCTGCTCACTAACCCTGAGTTAGGACAAGCTTGGTTTATCGAAGTCGATAACGATGGTGAAAAGCTTATTGCTGGTCACATCATCATCAGTTACAGCTTTAGCTTAGAACACGGGGGACGCGTCGGGTTAATTGACCAATTCTACCTCAAGCCCGAATGGCGCCAGCAAGGGATCGGCACCGTCCTTATCCCTCAGGTAGAAGCGCATGCAGCCTCCGCCGGCGTTCATGCCCTGTCCCTTGAAGTGAATATTGGCAACAAAGGTGCGCGTAAGTTTTACGAAAAGCATGAATTTGTGCCGCGTCGCCAATTCTGCATGATGACCAAAATCATTGCTCCTCAAGAAGTACCATTGAATATTGCTTCTTAGACACCATCCGGTATATCACACCCGCTGACAAGCTTTTGTTGGCGGGTGTTTTCTTTCACCCTTCCTACCTGTACACTTACACAGTGTTTTTAGCCCTGGCCACTACACCCTTATGTATACGCTTCGCCCTTACCAGCAAGACAGTGTCAATGCGACCATCCATTACTTTAGAAAGAACACCACACCAGCAGTACTCGCTCTTCCTACAGGGGCAGGTAAAAGCTTGGTCGTGGCGGAGCTTGCCCGTATTGCCCGAGGCCGTGTTCTGGTGCTAACCCATGTGAAAGAGCTGGTAGAGCAAAACCACAGTAAATACGAAAGCTATGGCCTCAAAGCGTCGATTTTCTCAGCCGGTCTGGGACGGAAAGAAACGGATAAGCAGGTCGTCTTCGCCTCGGTACAGTCTATGGTGAATAGCCTCGACCAGTTTGCCAATGAATTTTCCCTACTGGTTATCGATGAGTGCCACCGTGTTCCCGATGATGAAAACAGCGCGTACCGCCGGGTGATTTCCCATGTCCAAAAAATCAATCCCGGTATAAAAATCCTTGGCCTCACCGCCACCCCTTATCGTCTTGGGATGGGCTGGATTTACAAATACCATACCCGTGGGCAGGTCCGTACCGAGCAAGAGCGTTTCTTCAGGGATTGTATTTTCGAACTTCCTATCCGCTACCTGCTGGATGAGGGCTTCTTGACCGAGCCTAAAATGATGGACATGGCCGTGATGGGTTATGACTTCTCCCAGCTCAAGCCCGGCAACAATGGTCGCTACAAAGAAGCAGACCTTGATAGCGTGATTGAACAGTCTGGTCGAGCTACGCCGATGATCATCGATCAGGTTATCGATTATGCCAAAGACCGCCGCGGAGTGATGATTTTTGCCTCTACCGTCAACCATGCCAAGGAAATTATGGGCTACCTTGAAGGTGAAAATGCCGCCTTGGTTATTGGCGATACGCCGCTTGATGAACGTGACCGTATTATCGAACAGTTCAAGCAAAGGGAGATCAAATACCTGGTCAATGTGTCGGTGTTAACTACCGGCTTTGACGCCCCCCATGTCGACCTTATTGCTATTCTGCGCCCGACTGAATCCATTAGCCTTTACCAACAGATTGTTGGCCGAGGGCTACGCCTTTTCGAAGGCAAAAAAGACTGCTTGGTGTTGGAGTATGCGGGCAACTGCTATGACTTATACCAACCTGAAGTCGGCGATCCTAAACCAAATAGCGACAGTGAAGTGATCATGGTGCCCTGCCCGGCCTGCGGTTTCAAAAACAGCTTTTGGGGCAAGCTCGATCCTGCTGGGTTCCTTATTGAACATTATGGGCGACGCTGCCAAGGCTATTTCGAAGATGACGATACCGGTGAACGTGAAGAATGCGGATACCGTTTCCGGGCTAAATATTGCGAAGAATGCGGTGCAGATAACGACATCGCTGCAAGGCGCTGTAATGTCTGCGACGCCGTAATGGTCGACCCAGACAAAAAGCTGCGTGACGCCCTCAAGCTTAAAGATGCCATGATCATGAACTGTCATGATCTGCGCCTTGAACCGGGCAAAAATAAGTTTGGCAAACCCCAGCTCAAAGTCATTTATGTCGGTGATGAAGGTGCCGAAATTAGCGAAGTGTGGCCACTGTCGACCAAAGGGCAAAAAGATAATTTCATGAAGAAATTTGTCAATCCGCACCTCGCCGATCGCCACCGCCCTTTTACAGACACAGCCCCAACCAAAGTGGCCAACAACGAGCATCGATTCCGTCCGCCGGAAATCGTTATTGCCCGTAAGAGCGGACGCTTCTGGGCCATTCGCGACAAGCTGTTCGATTTAGACCAATACCAAAGCAATTAATAATCATACACTTAATATGTGCAACAGCTTACTTTTCGTTACACGGTGTCGATTAAGTTACAAATTCAAATATAGGCTTACTTTTTCAATGGTAAAAGCTATCTAGCTGTTCAGTTTCCAATCAAGGAAACATAGATATAGCTTTTTCAATCATTAGAATGCCCCGACTCATAACACATAATAATGAATCAGGGATAACACATTGAAATTTAATAAGGTTATTTTTCCGCTCCTAGCAGTAGCCACGCCTTTGACTACCAATGCAATGACAGCATTTGATACTCGGAGCGTGGGTATGGGAGGCACTGGTGTCGCCTCAGCAAACTACCTAACCTCTAGCTTCCATAACCCAGCCTTAAGTGCCGCTTATAGCGAGCGCGACTCATTTGGCATGATTCTTCCTATGGTTGGTGCCCGAGTTCATGATGGTAATAACACCATAGATAAGCTCGATGACTTCCAAGATTTGGATGGCAACCTTGGCTCAAACCCGAGTGAGGAGGAACTTGAGCAGTGGCGAAATGCACTCCGTGATCTGGACAATGGTACCGTCAATGCTGAGGCTAATTTAGGGATGGTTTTCGCTATCCCTAACCGCTACCTAAGTACAAACTTTTTTGTTAAGTCACAAGCTTCAGTGATAGCGGCATTTGATATTGATGAAAATGACTTAACCTTGGATGACCCTGCAAATTCAGAACTCAATTCGCGAGGACAAGCCATTGGTGGCGCTACAGTCGATGTGGGCTTTACCTTTGGTAAAGAATTTGAGCTAAACGACAAACCGCTATACCTAGGTATTTCACCAAAGTACCAACGTATTTTTGCCATCAACTACATAGAAGCTGTCGATGATTTTGATGACGAAGATTTTGACTGGGCTGATGAGTACGTTGAGAAATCAGCTTTCAATATTGATATCGGTGCCGCATATAAACTCAATGACAAAACAATGGTAGGCCTAACAGGCCGCAACCTTTTCAGGCAGACACTCAAAGCCAATCCTCAGCACGGCATGGATGCAACCTATATCGTAAACCCCGAATACGTGCTAGGCGTTGCGCATAACCGTGGCTGGGTAAACCTTGCTGCAGATGTTGACCTTAATGCCAAGAAATATTTTAAAGAATATGGTTATAAAACCCAATATGCGCGTCTAGGCGTAGAGTTTGATGCTTGGGGTTGGTCACAACTGCGTATGGGTTATATGCATAGTATGACTGACTATGCCGATGATTTAGCTACCCTTGGCTTGGGCTTCCGCCCATTTGGTTTACTGGGTATCGACTTGGGTGCACAAGTTGGCAAAGATGACAATTACGGCGTCTCAGCCCAAATGACCCTTACTTTCTAATCTCTCAATCTATACCTATAAAAAAGGTCTAGCCACTCTGGCTAGACCTTTAATTTAGTCATTACAGAATTAGAAACTGTAATCTAGGTTGATACCCCAGTTACGACCAGGCTGTGTACGGCGATCGATACCCTCCGTCGATGCTGTTGTACCCTCAAGATCTTGGTACTGCCAGTACTTCTCATCAAAGGCATTGAATAGGCCAGCACGCACAGTTAGGTCTTGAGTTGGACGGTAGTAACCGGTCAAGTCAACAACGGTGTAGCTTGGTGCCTTAAGGTTATCGCTATCTTCCCACTCATCCTTAGCAGCAACAGAAGTAACAGTCAGAGCTGTACCCCAGTTCTCTGAAGGGGCATCGTAACCAACGCCAGCAACAGTGGTGAACGGCGCAATCGTATCAAGCGTGTCACCTGTTTCTTTATCTTCACCATCCAAGTAAGCCATCGACAGGCGAGCGTATGTCCCCATTGGCGCACCAAAGGCTTCATCTAGCCATAGGCTACCTTTGAACTCTGCACCATAGATACGTGCTTCATCGATGTTCTCATTGGTCGTAACATCGATACCGTTAACTTCCTCAGTCTTTGACTTAATAAAGTTATTGTAGTCGTTGTAGAATGCAGCCAACTCAAGTGCACCTAGTCGGTTATTAGCACGCAGGCCAATTTCATATGACTGACTTTCTTCTGGTTTCAGATTAGGGTTAGAGACAATCTTGTAACCATGGGCAGCATTGTCTTTGTCGTAGTAAAGCTCATAAATTGTTGGAGAACGGAAGCCTTCACTGTACTGAGCATACGTGCTGAAATTGTTATTCCAATGATAAACAGCACCTAGTCGTGTCGTTAGAGCGTCGCTGCTGTGCTCTTCAAGGCCAGAAGAAGAATCTGGTTTCGCCTTATAATCGTCGTAACGAAGGCCTGCCGTCACAACCAGTTTCTCATCCATTAGGAATACCTGGTCTTGTACGAATACAGCCCACTTCTCCTCGTCAGATTTTGGAACCTCTGTGGAGCCTGGCTGGCTGGTGCCTGAATCCAAGAAGTAATCGGTGTAATCCAGCTCAAATGATGCGTCAGATGCTGCAAGACCGTATGTCAGTTCATGGCGACTCGTTGCCAGTTGCAGCTCTTTTTGCATTTGAACATCAAGCTGCAAACTTTCATCTGTACCCGATCGGGAGCGGTTACGGTTGCCATAGGTATCGGTATGATCGAAGTTATTATGATCTGTTTCACTCTTAGACCAGTTAAGCTTCCACTCCAAAGAGTCAAACGTGACGTTTCCAGCTAGCCACTCATGCTCGAAACCAAGGCGCACGCGTTCATCCTTATCGTCACCTTTAACGTTGGTGTAGACAAAGCCCGGCATAAAGCCACCACCACCGTCGTAGCCTTCGCGGCTTAATGTGGTTACCTTCTGATCGCGTGTGTAAAACTCACCAGTTAAACCAACGCGGTGATCTTGATTGATCTGATAAAAAATCTTACCCAGCACATTATGCGATTCATAACTCAGTGGATCTGCAGCACCACGCTCAGGTCCATTGATATTTGCCCCATCACCGTGGGTTTCAGTTTCATTACCGTCGCGATAGGTGTAAATCACCATGGTTTCAACATCGCCGGTGCGATTTGCAACTTCAACGGTTGCCTTATATTCATCGTTAGCACTGGCGTAACCTGTTTTCAGGCCTACGTGGGTATCATCACCAGCACCTAATAAATCTTCAGGGTTCTTGGTGCGCATCAACACCGTGCCGCCAAGGGCATCACTGCCGTAAAGTGTTGAGGTCGGTCCCTTATTCACTTCAATCGCAGTCAGTGTATCAACTTCAAACGTATTGGCGTTTTTACGCATCACGTCAGCACCCGGATTGTAAGATGCTGGCTGTTCCACTCCATCCACCAGCACCTTCACTCGGCTGCCGCTCATACCACGAACGGTAAAATCTTCCATACCAAACCGGCCTTGGCCATTTACCTGTACGCCCGGTTCGTATTTCAGCGCTTGCTTAACATCAGTCGCCAAGTTTTGTTCGATATCTTCAGAAGACACTTTCGACACTGACGATGGAATATTTTTGATGCTTTGTTCAGAGCGAGTCCCTGAAACAACGACTTCATCAAATACTGAAAACTCATCTTGAGCGTGTAGTGAAGGTGAAAGTGCAAGCACCACTGAACTTGCCACTAAAGTAAGCTTGTAACTCATATTCCCTGCTTATTAATATTTTAGTTGGTAACGAAACTGGCAAGGATTATTACAAATACAAACGAGAATTACTATCATTATCATACATATTTTTCTTTTTAATGAGATCTTTGCTCAAGTTCCATCCAGTCTCCTCCTCTTCTTTACTCTTGTCGCTCTGATTCTCTTTTCGAAATAGTGCCGGGCTTTTATACTAGGCAAAGGCTTTTCATGCTAATTGCTTAATTTTTAAGTCATTGAATGAAAGGTGCGGTTTTTTCACTTGCTGCACTGTAGGATCGCTGCTAATATTCGCGCTCGTTTTTACGACATTGAGTAAGGTCGCATTACTCAGTGAATTTAATTGAAAGAGTATTTAACATGAAATTTGAAGCAGTAGTACGTACTGACCTAGGTAAAGGTGCGAGCCGCCGCCTACGTCACGCAGGTAAATTCCCAGCAATCGTTTACGGTGGCGAAGCAGCTCCTGTATCTATCGAGCTAAACCACGACGAAGTGATCAACCAGATGGACAAGCCTGAGTTCTACGAAGGTATCGTTCTAGTGATCGACGGTCAAGAAGTTGCTGTTAAGCCACAAGACATCCAGCGTCACGCGTACAAGCCAAAAGTTGAGCACATGGACTTCAAACGCGCTTAATAGCCGTTGATTCATACTCGATATTGAAAAGCGCCTTTATGGCGCTTTTTTTATACCTGTTGCCCCATATCCCGAAGATTCATGTCGATCGACATTGCAAAAAAAGACCGGTGATAAATCACCAGCCATTTCTATTGCATTACTGCCAATCAACGTAGTTATTCATGCCTCAAGGCTTCAATAGGGTCGAGCTGAGACGCCTTGTAAGCTGGGTAAAATCCAAACCCTACCCCAATCATGGCGGTTGCAGTAATGCTCACTAAGATAATCATAGGTGACACCACCATCTGCCAACCTAGGCCATGCTGAAGCACCAAGACTGCAAGCAGTGACAACACAATACCAATAAAGGCCCCGAGCAAACACAGCACCACACTCTCTATCAAAAACTGGGTGAGAATATGCTTTGGCTTGGCACCTACCGCCATTCTAAGGCCGATTTCGCGGGTACGCTCGGTCACACTCACCAGCATAATATTCATGACCCCTATTCCGCCCACCAGCAAAGAAACGCCAGCGACCCCAGAGAGCAGTAAGGAAAAGACCTTGTTGGCCTCGGCGCGAGTCTGCAGCATAGCTGTCAGGTTCATAATGGTAAAAGGACTTGGCAGGTGAGAGGCAACACGATGTTTTTGCAGCAGTAGGCGTTCGACCTCTTCCGCCACCATATCCATGTCATTTTCATCCTCGACCGACAATGTAATGCGGCTAACACGGTTAGCATTATTGTCATTACGGCCAATCACCCGGCGGTTAGCGGTAGTAAGCGGCAAAATTATCAAGTCATCCTGGTCCTGACCGCGAATATCTTGCCCTTTTTCATCCAAGATACCGACTATCCTTAGCGGTACTTTATTGATACGGACCACTTCATCGAGTGCAAGATCGGGGTGGTCAAACAACTCCTTGGCAACCGTCCTACCAATAAGGGCAACCTTAGCGTTACGGCGCAGATCCTCGTCGGTAAACGCCCTACCCTGGGAGATTTCCCAGTTACTGGCTGTCAGGTAGTCTGCGTTGGTGCCCTGGATCGAGGTATTCCAGTTCTGGTTGCCAAAAACCACCTGTGCCTGCCCTTGTACATTCGCACCTGCAGCAATCACTTCCGGGATCTCAGCCTTGATTTGCGTAACATCGGACATAGAGAGCCGGTTGGTTGCGCCAGCGGCAGACGATGCCCCGCCACTGCGGATAGCGCCCGCCCTAACCATCAATAGGTTGGTACCATGGCTCTCGATTTGTTTCTCGACTTCGCGCTGGGCCCCCTCACCCAGTGCAAACATAATCACAACGGCGCTGATACCAATGATAATCCCCAACGTAGTCAGGATAGAGCGCAACAAATGTGTTCGGAGCGACGTTAATGCCGTTATCAAAGTCGTCATGCGATTGCCTCCAGCCTATTTTGCTGATCTGCGACCAACTTGCCGTCTTTGATATGCAAAATACGGTTGGCTTGCGCGGCTACTTCATTATCGTGGGTAATGATAACAATCGTCTGCCCTTTGCTGTTTAGCTCTTTGAACAACTCAACAATATCTTCGCTGGTTTTGCTATCCAGCGCACCTGTCGGCTCATCGGCCAGCAAGATATCCGGCTGGTTGATCATTGCCCTTGCTATCGCAACCCGCTGCTGCTGGCCGCCAGAGAGCTGGTTCGGGTGTGAATCCAGTTTATCCCCCAATCCAACGAGTTCGAGACAGTATTTCGCCCTCTCGTCAGCATCCACGACTTTTTGCTGCTGATACATCAGTGGCATTTTGACGTTATCCAATGCACTAGTACGGGACAGCAAGTTAAACTGCTGAAACACAAAACCAATATGGCCTTGCCTCACTTCAGCCAGTTGGTCTTTGGTCATTGCAGGTGTCGGATTGCCAAGGATCTCGATGTCACCTTGCTCTGGCGTCATCAAGCAGCCAATCACATTCATCAAGGTCGATTTGCCCGAGCCAGATGGCCCGATAATCGCCACCATCTCACCTTTGTTGATCTGAAAACTGATATTGTCCAGCACCTGAAACCGCTCTTCCCCCACAGGAAAGCTATGGCTCAGCGCTCGACAAACAATAGCGGCGTCCATTAGTTATCCCTTACCTGAGTGATGATTTGCATTCCGGAAATATCCGGGCTCAACACCGATGAATAACTGTCATCGCTCACACCGAATTCTGCCTGGATAACTTCAAGCTCACCGTTGTTGAGTACCAGCAGCGGACCTACCTTAACCTCACCGTTGCGAATCCTTCTTTGCAGCTCACGTTGCTCGGCAGTCAGAATCGAAGACAGCACTTTCTGCATTTGCTGGCGCTGTTGTCTCATTGCCGTATTTGACTGTCCGCCCTGACCTGAAGGCGCAGTTGGCATCGCTTTTTTCAGTTCGGCTTTTTGATCATCGGTTAAATTAAGATGTTCGAAGCGGGAAAGGAAATCTCCTGGCCCCCCTTTCTGCTGGTTACTCGGCGCGTATCGGCTGGCGGCACGCACCGCAGCATTACTGACTCTTTGAGCATCACGGATACTATCAATGGAAATATCCAGATTTGCCGTCATTCCCGGTAGCAAACTGTTGTCGGCGTTACGTGCCGAAACAATAACGATATAACTGATCACACCGCTATTATCTTGGGGAGCCTTACGGATCTGGCTCACTTTGCCATTGAATTGGCGCTCGGGGTAAGCATCAACAGAAAATTGTACCCCCTGATCCAGCTTCATCAAGCCAATATCAGACTCATCGATAAATGCTTCGATTTCCATCTCAGACAAATCTTTCGCCAGTGTGAAGAGCTCAGGTGTGTTGTAGCTGGAAGCCACGGTTTGACCGGCTTCAACCGTCCTGTTGATAACAAAACCAGAGATAGGTGCGACGATACGGGTACGGTCCAAATCAATCTGCGCTTGCTTCAAGCTAGCTTCGTTCGCATCGTTGGTCGCCTTAAGAATGGCTAACTGCGAAGTGCTTTGTTCCCAGTCAAGCTTGCTCAGCTTGGAGTTAGTTTCAATCTCATCAAGCGCATCTTCAGAGATACTTTTGTTGTTGTAGAGAGTACGAGATCTCGACAGCTCCCTCACCGAGCGCTGGTAATTGAGCTTTGCACGTTCTATTACCAGTTTCTGGGCTTCGATATCAGCTGTACTTTTGTCCCTTAACGCTTGGGCCTGTGCTACTTTTGCCGCGAAATATTCAGGATCGATCTCCGCCAACAATTGGCCTTCTTCTACTGTGTCATTGAAGTCAGCATGGATCTTAATAATCTGGCCTGATAACTGGGCGCCGACAACAACATCATTGACAGCAGTCAGTGAACCCGTGGCACTCACACGGTTACTGACATTACCAATAGTCACTTGTTCGGTACGAAAAGTTTGTGCAGAAGAGCGGTCCGAACTGAAGCTATCAGGGGAAAGTGTATAGAAAGAAATGGCACCTGCTGTTACCAGTGCAGCCACAGTCACTGCAATTTTTGATCGCTTGGTTTTCATCAAGAAAGGTTCCAATATTTATTATTGTATTGAAAACCTTAACAACTGTAAGTGCATAGGAGAACGGTATTTACAGTGTTTTACTCACCAATAAAAAACAGAAACAACTCACGAGAATGGGTAAGCAGCCGTTATCAGAAGAGTTCTTGTTGCGGAGATGCGTCGTTACCTGAGTCATCTTGCCTAATTTGCTGCGCTTTAGCGCGCATGACTCTCTGGTAGCGCTGTTTACAGAGCCTGATAACATTGCGTTTTTGTTCATTGGTCAATTGCTGCCAATAAAAACGTTCATCTCGGCTACGAAAACACCCTTTGCAATACCCTCTATTATTCGCCTGGCAAACCCCAACACAAGGGCTTGGAATCGTGAAAAAGTCGAGTTGTTCCATTCTCCTCCCCCACAGTTCGTAAAGTGGTAACTATTAATGATAATAATCCCTTAGGACTGATTACCCAAATTCAAAGAGCGAAATATAGATATAGAGATAATTTAGGATATAAGGCGAATTTTCTCACTAAAAATGAATGCCCATTCACAGCCTTGTACTTTTGCTGATAATTTTGCTAGTCTTTTGTGGTTATCAGGATCGATAGCACTATCTAATTTGCAGTCAAATCGTCTTTTCCAACGACTGCTGTTCAACCAGGAGGGAACCATGGATTTCTTTGTACCATCGGCATCTAGCCCGCAGCAAGCAGAAGCAGTATTCAACTCAATCGCCACCCACGTTTCTGCACCAGAGCAAAACCAACGCATTTACAAACTTGTTTGGCAGCATGAAGGTGCCGAGTGTTCTTGCGAGATTGGCAAACCTCTTCCTGAGATTTTCAGAACCGACGAAACCGTTCTGGCCATTTTCGAGTGCGATGAGGTTTACAAAATCTGTACTCCAAACCGGGGAGCGATCGCATTTGATCCTATCCATGCGATGAAAACTTCGGTATCTAGCGTCGAATACTTCGGCTGATTACGCCAACCGTCAGATACAAAAAAACCGCATTTCCATGCGGTTTTTTATTGCTTTTATACGGTGACACCCGCTTCGGCGAAACTGGCCATATTGTTGTAAAACTCAGCCGCTGCTTTAAGCATTGGAACGGCTAACACCGCACCGGTTCCCTCTCCAAGACGCATTGAAAGGTCCAACAACGGCTTTGCATCCAATCGCTCCAGAGCAATACGGTGGCCCGATTCATGAGATTGATGGGCAAAGATAAGGTAATCGCGGCAACGAGGGTCAATTTGGTTTGCCAGTAATGCTGCCACCGTAACAATAAAGCCATCAACCAAAACAGGTATCCCTAGTTTCGCAGCCGCAAGGAAGCCACCTACCATTTGTACAATTTCAAACCCGCCCAGTTCGGCAAGCAACTCAACTGGCTCTGAGGTCGTACATCGGGCGACACCTTGGCTCACTAGGCGCTTTTTCTTCTCCAGTTGCTCGGTTGAAACGCCGGTACCATAGCCGACACATTGCTCGACGGGCTCACCCGTTGCAGCCGCCAATAGCGCCGCTGCACTGCTGGTATTACCGATCCCCATTTCGCCGAACATGATCAAGTTACAACCTTGGTTGATCACACCTTCTACCACTTCCTGACCCAACGCCAATCCTTGTTCTACTTGCTGCTTAGTCATGGCTGGCTCCACCGCAATGTTCGCCGTCCTCTCACCAAGGCGTTGCTTTACCAGTAGCGAGGAATCCTGCTCTACCGGTAATAAGATACCGCAATCAACAACCTTGATCGCCACATCATTGGCACGGCAGAAACAGTTAACGGCTGCGCCTCCGGCCAAAAAGTTCAGCACCATCTGCTGGGTTACCGCGCTCGGGGCTATGCTTACACCTTCTTCGGCAATACCGTGGTCACCAGCGAATACCAGTACTGTAGGCTGCTTAATTGTGATTTTATCAACAGCCTGGCTGTTGCCCTGACTCTGGATCAAGGCTAACTGATGGGCAACACTTTCCAACTGGCCCAGTGCACCCAAAGGTTTGGTCTTTTGGTCAATACGCTGTTGGATTTCAGCGCTAAAACGGGTGTCAAACATGCTATATCCTTGCTGTACTTAAAATAATCCCAACTGTGGTGCAGTAATGTCATCAAAGTGCTTACCGATGAAAGGCAAGATCCCGTCAGCGACCGGCCGCAGTTGTTTATCAATGTAATGTTCGTAGTCGACTGGGCTTTGTTGCGCTTCAACAGGCTCCGGGCCATTAATGGTGATCACATACTCAATCCAACCGCCGGTCTGATATTGCAGCGGACGCCCCTGACGTTGGTTCATTTCATCGGCCATTCTTGCCGCCCTAACATGAGGGGGGACATTTTTCTGATACTCCGAGAGGTTACGGCGTAACCGCTTGCGATATACAAGCACCTCATCATATTTACCAGCCCGTGTTTCTTCTACATATTGTCGAACGTACTCTTCGACTTCCTGATCATGAAAGACACGATAGTAAAGGGTCTGCTGGAAGGTCTGTGCCAAACGCGTCCAGTCAGTCCTTACCGTTTCCAGGCCCTTGTAGACCATTTCCTCTTCGCCATTGTTGATCACCAAACCCGCATAGCGCTTTTTGCTGCCCGTCTCCTGGCCACGAATCGTTGGCATCAAGAACTTGTGGTAGTGCGTCTCATATTCCAACTCCAGTGCTGATTCAACACTGTACTCATCATGCAAATGCTCAGTCCACCACTGGTTGATATAAGCCACCAGCGAATGACCGATTTCATCAGCTTTGTCGGCTGAATGGGCATGTTTTAGGGAGACAAACGTCGAGTCGGTATCACCATAAATGACCTCGTAACCTTTAGCTTCGATCAGTTCACGGGTCATTTTCATGATCTCATGTCCCCGCATGGTAATCGAAGAGGCCAAGCGATGATCAAAGAACCGGCATCCCGAAGATCCCAGAACACCATAAAACGAGTTCATGATAATCTTGATCGCCTGCGAAAAGGCATTTTCACCGTCACGCTTGGCTTGATCCCTCGCCGCCCAAAGTGATTCGATCATTTTGGGTAGAAAATGCTTGGTGCGGTGAAAACGACCGCCCCTAAAACCGGCAATAGCTTGCCCGTCCTCTTTGCCTTCTTCTTGTAGCAAGCCTTCGACCAAACCCAGTGGGTCGATACGGAAAGTACGAATAATAGAGGGGTATAGTGATTTGAAATCCAGTACCAATACCGATTCGTACAAGCCGGGCTTGGAGTCCATTACATAACCGCCCGGGCTGGCTATCCAGTTTTCGCTATCCAAACTTGGGGCAACATAGCCGGCACGGTGAAGCTGTGGCAAATACAAATTGGTGAAGGCCGCCACCGAGCCGCCTACCCTATCTAGCTCCACCCCAGTCAAACAACTTCTCTCAATGGCAAAATCGAGCAAGTGGGTATGGTCAAAGATGCGTGACACTAACTTACAGTCTTGTAGGTTGTACCTGGCGAGCGAGACTTTATCTTCACGAAACATCTGGTTGATTTCAGCCATCCGGTCGTGAACATTGTTGATCTCCTTTCCTTCACCGAGCAGCTCGTGTGATACCGATTCCAGAGACCAAGAGCGGAAATTGTAGGTAGCGGTTTTTAGCGTATCGATACCATCCAAGACCACCCTACCAGGAATGGAAATAAACCCTTGGTTAGGGTTCTGGTTAGACTGACGCCAATGAGGCGGCTGCTTTCCCCTTCCCATCCTCAGTGTGATAGCATTCCATTCGGCGCGTTTGAGCAACAGGCGAAAATCAAAGTCAATGACATTCCACCCGATAACAATGTCGGGATCAAACTCGAGGAACCATGCTTCCAAGGCAAGCAACAAGTCTTTCTCGGAGTCTACCCACTGGATCCAGTCATGGGCACCTTTATCGCAAGACGCATCCCCGACCATGATGACACGGCTATCTTTATGGCAATGCAGCCCAACAGAATAGAGTACCCCTTTCTCTGAACACTCTATGTCCAACGACACAACAGAAAGCTGGGGTTTATACTCTGCGGCTTTGGCTTTAACCTGATGGTATTCTTCAAAGCCCGCTTTCTCGACGCGTTCGCCTGTGAAGGCGATACCTCCACAGATAAACCTCTCCATTAGAAAGCGGTCAGCCAAGCGAATATCGGATTCAAAGGCTTCTATACCCGCAGCGGCAAGAACCTGAGGTACTTGAAGGCTATCTTTTATGGAATGGCTATAACAAGCGACCATAACGTCATGCTGAAAGTTTTTCAGGGTAAGTGGCTTACATTCGACACGGATACCGGCCTTGTGGAGTTCAGCTTGCACTGATGCTTGGTCTTGCTGGCGAATAAAGCACACGGGTTTATCATTGCTCACCACCAACCTCGCAGGACCGTTCTCGGTGCTCACCCAGAGGACAATTTCTGTTTGGCCGCGTACATCACGGCTTTGCCTTGTTAATACAAAGCCTTTTGACTGAGTTTGCAAAAAAACCTCATTTACTTACTGGTAAACGCTTAACCAATCTTACGTTCAATCTTATCAAATTCAGAGACGATCCACTGTCCAAAGCCATTGATCATAAAAAGCACTGCTTTTTTGGGTACTTGCTGACCTGAAACAAGAAGAAACAAACGCTCAATCGACACTTCGTGTTGGGGGTAATACAAGAGAAATTGCTGTGCGGCTTGATCCAGTGATAAGGCTAGCTTTCCAGAGCGATGGAAGACCAGAGAATAGCAAGACCAAATCATCTTTTTAGCGACCTCCTGACAGAAGCCCAAATAATGAGATACAACCCGGGTGGCCATGATTTTTCGACGATAATCATTCAGTTGATCCACCAAATCATCATTCATTGCTTTGCCAATATCCCAACTCGGTTCGAAGCAACCAAAACGACTAGAGAGATCATCGCCATAAACACACGTACAGCAATGTTTAAGCCAGAACCCCCACTTGAAAATCATTGCAATATCAAGCGCCTCTCGCTTCAAAATGATGGTCATATTGATCGCTGTTACTTGCGGATACTGACTTTCAACTCGGCTAGTGATGCTAGTTAGTATCGCTTGTTCAGACACTTCAAGCGGCTTTGACACCACCATAGTCACATTCAAATCTGAACGTCCGAGAAGAGCCTCAAGTCGTGCAACACTGCCCGCGATATAAAGGCTATGTAGCCCTGAAAAGCAATGCTTGAGCTGATACACCAATTCATCAACAACTGCATCGAATGCAGGTTGAAGTGATGGCGGAGAAGCGAAAGCAGGTAAAGCACGAGTCACAGGTTTTCCTCTTAGTATAAAGCTGCAGTGTTCTAAAAATACGTCAAATCACTTTTCTACAGATTATACCAAAACATACTCTTTCATTATCTATACCGGACTCTAAGCGAGCAATTAATGTACAGTTTATGCCAGATAATTGGCAAGTGTATAAATCAAAGCGACAATATAATGACCACGCTAAAAAATGTTCATAAAGTGACACATTTCCATGTAATTGCTCATGAAACTATTATAGTATTCGCGTAATTTTTCGCTTCCACTCAATATAATGAATATAAAGAATCAGTTTTTTATTTTTATTTGCATGATATTCATAGGCTTCGTTACATTCTTTGCCTACATTGATGCG